>NZ_CP025807.1 GCF_003352085.1 Sulfitobacter sp. SK012 | reverse complement strand
CAGCTACGCCCCCATGCTTGGTGAATCATTGTTTCAACTTCACGGCCAACAGCATCCATGGATTGTTTGGCGCGGTCATAGGTCGCCCGTGTCATCTCTGAGCGCACGACCTCGTAGATTGACTGCTTGAGCATCGTGGCATCGCTGATCGCGGTGCTCTTGAGCGCTGTGGCTGCCATGACGCGATCCATAAAGAGCGCACGCATGAATGAGGTCAATTGTTGTGACGGCACATCTGTTGGCTCGTCGCGGGTGATCAGAAACTTGAAGTGATCATATTGAAGCTCAGCACCTGCATCCTCGATAACGCCCATATAGGCACCGGCAAGCTCAAGGAATTGCGCGGTTGAGGACACATCGAGCATTGAGGGCGTGAGTGGGACGATAAGGGACGTCGCTGCGGCCATGCCGGAGATCGTCAGGAAGCCCAATTGCGGTGGGCTGTCCATCAGGACAATGTCGTACTGATCCTCAACCTGGGCCAATGCATTGCGAATGCGCAGGAAGAAGGGCTGGTCAGGATTTGAGTTTACCGCTGATTCAGTCTCGAATTCGGACAGCAGCAGGCGTGCCGGAGCCAGTGACAGACCCGGAAAATACGTGGGTAGGATGACGTCAGAAAACGGCACCGGATCATCGTAGCGGATTGCGTCATAAACGGTGAGACCATCAAACTCGATCTCTGGGTTGATACCGCACATTGAGGTCAACGATCCTTGCGGGTCCAAATCAACCACGAGCACCCGGTAGCCGTGGAGTGCGAGATAGTGGGCGAGGTGAATAGTCGATGTACTTTTGCTGCTACCGCCTTTGAAGTTCATCAACTGCCAGACTTGCAGTCGCTCGCCGTCTTTGCGGCCAGGGACGTATCTGCCCTTTGTTCGAGACGTTTTTTCCAAGATTTGACGGGCTTCCCACAGCTCTTGGGCGCTGTAGTAACGGCGACCAGCGCGAACGTCTTTTGGCTCTGGGATCGTGCCTTCGCCGTGGACTTTACGCATGAACTGGCCCGACACGCCAAGCAATTCGGCGGCCTCTGGGGCCGAGAATGGGCGCAATGATTTTGTGTTGTCGGGCGCGAATGCAGAGAGCAGATGCTCACTGATCGCACGGTTTAGCCGCTCGGAAATATCCGTTGCCAACTCTGATGGTCTGTCTGTTATACTCGGTGTCGCGGGAATCATCTGGTTGCCCCAATTTGCTCAATGTGGCTTTTTTCGCGCCACTTGGGGATAAAAGGTGCGATTCACCTCTCTAAGTCAACGATTTTCTTATATTTAGTGTCTAACGCAGCGCAATGCGCAAGATAAGACACTAGGGACTATCTGCTCATACGCCTGAAGTTTACAGCTGTAAACTCATCGAAGTGTATCATTGGTTTGTTTGGCGATCGGGTTTGGTGGCCCATCTGGATCGGTCAAAAAGACCAATGCCGCAATATTTTCCACATCGGAATGGTGTTTCGCGTTAGCGATTCCGCGCGAATAGCGCCGGGCCTGAACGGGCAGGGGTTTTGTCCCCGCCCGTTCAGGTCACTCTCACAAGATTGGATTCTGCAGGCGTTTGGTTCGGATGCCGTTCGAACGCAAAAAAGGCTCCGCCGCAGCGAAGCCAGTTGATCCTCACCACAAGGATTGGAGAGGCTAGGGCAGGGCGCTTGTCAGCGCCCTGCCTTTTGTTCAAACCATGCCTTCGGGAAGCCACGTGTCGATGCGCTTGGCTTGGATTTCGGTGATGTTGTGAGCCTTGCGCATTTCGGGGTCGCCAAACAGTGCTTCCATCTTGTCTGCCTTTTCGCTCTTTTTGAGTTTGGTGAATCTGGTTGCGGTTGGATGATCCTCGGAAAGGTCCAACAACTCGCGCCAGAGATTGACGAGGTATGGCCCGCCGACGCGACCAAAGAAGTTCTCAGCCGTGGGGGTGAAATTATCCCGCAGGTTGGTGTCCACGGTTTTGTCGATCACTTCTGCCAAGTCTGCATCAGTGGAAAGCTGGCTGGCCAGATGGCGGGTGATTTCCTCCATGATAAACTCTGGACCCTTGGCTTTGTAGGCGCGGAAGACGCGTCCCATGTCGCTACCGAACTTGGCGGATGGGGTTGGCTTGGTCAGACGTTCATCCAAAGTGTAGCCCGCCATTTCTGTGGTCGGTACGTTCGCCACCTCGTCTTTGCGCAGTCCAAAGACGGACGTGTAGCCAGATTTGCCAGACAGTTGGAAAGCAAAGAGCGCCAGCAACATCTCTGGATCACGCAAAGACGCATCTTGGCGAGCGCCCGTTGCAATACGATCCAGATCAATCCGCAGTTTGTTCGAAATGGCCGACTTGGTGCCGGTGCTGCCTGCGTGGTTGGATTTGGCCAAGATACCTGCCTCGATGGCTGCTTTCTTGTCCGTGCCACGAATAAGACCTGTCTCACACTGCACCCTGCCGCGACTATCGACATAGACCAAGGTGCCCGCGTGAGCTTTCTGCTCATCCGTGAATGACCCGTCTAGGATCGACTGCAGTGCTGCCAGTTTGGCTTGGCCTTCGTCGTCCAACACGTCGCCCTTAGCAAGTTCGGCCAAGGCATCGTATTCCTCGCCTTGTTCTTCGGTCAATTCGCCGTTTTCCGCATAGATGCGCACCAGCTTCATCTCGTCGATCTGATACCAGCCGATGTAGCTGTCATTGATGGGTTCTGCCCATTTCCAGCCCTCGGCGATCAACGTTTCAGACGCGTCTGCCAGCTTCTTGCCAAACAACTCATCTAAGATGGCTGGATCATCGATCAGGACCTCGTCTGCAAAGAGATCGCTGCTGGTGAGCCCACCAGCCTCGATGTAGGCCTCAACGCCAACGTAGATGGCGCGGCGGTCACTGTCTTTGATGGCATCGGGCTTGAGCATCTTTTTGATGCGGTGATCGCTTTCACCGACGCCGCGCACGTTCTCCAAAACCTCAAGTGTCAGCTTTTCATCATCGCTGATGGTGAAGGCGGCGGCGTTTGAGAGGCTGATGTCACCACTGCGCAGAGCGTCAACGACGGGGCAGGGGAGGGCAGCCAAGGCGAGGCGACGATAGACATGGGCCTCGGTCGCGCCGTATGCGGTGGCGATGTCGGCGACAGTGGCTCCGCGCTTCTCCATTGCGCCAAAATCTTGGATTTCGTCGGCGGGGTGCAAGGCTTCGCGTTGTGCATTCTCGGACGTTGCCCAATACTCTGCCGTCGCCTGATCGGGTGCTATTTTCACCGTAACCATCTGAAATCGTTTATCATCTTGTAGCAATGCAAGTGCGCGATATCGACGTCCACCCACCACAACACTAACGCCTGTTTCTTCGCGAAAACCTGCGAGGTTTTGAATAAGGCCGTAAGCGCGGATGTTTTCTGCAAGCGTGATGATGCTGGCCTCATTGACCACCTTTCGTGGATTGAGGTCAGAGATATGCAAATCCGCGAAGGGGATTTCTTCGAGGGTAACGGGGATGTTTGATTGATCGTTCATGGGATTTATCCTTGTTTTGCGGTGATGGTGTTGAATGTGCCTCGCCCGTCGATTGTTGATTTGAAGGGCTGGCACTGAGTGGATGCGCCCGAGCTTTGGGCGCATCGCGTTCAGTATTCAGAGGCGTGTAAGACGGTGAGCACGCGCCGTGTGACGGCCACGTTTGCTGGGTCATCGCTGCCCATGCTGTAGTCCTTGTCGTAAAGGTCGATTTTCCAGAAAATGTGGTAGCTGTTGCCAGCGATCTCGAACTCAAACGCGCCAAAGGTGTGATCGCCGTAGGGGTCATTGTCCTCAGAAAACTCTGAGAAGGTTTGAACCCGCTGCATGATGATGGCTTTGGCGGCTGGCGACAGATCGGCCACGCCGCGCGTCAACATGATCTGACCGGGAACTGTAAAATCTGCCCCCCAAGTGGTGCGAAACCTGTCGTTTTGTTCGGCAATGGTTGCGTTGGTTTCAGCTTCGCTGCGTACTTTGCTTGATTGGGCCATATCGGTTTACTCCTTTGTGGTGTGGGTGGGGTCGTTGCCCCTTTGGTCGTCTGGTTTTGAGAAAAGCCCTTGAGGGCGTCGTCTCTAAAACCTGACCCACTGGCGAAGTGCCGGAGTGAGCAAGCGCACACCCCAAAAGTGCGAAAGTGGTGCGGCCCGCAGGCGAAGCCCGAGGACACGGTTTTGCTCTTTTGGGGTTGCGCGCGCGAGAACCCAGCGGGTTCTAAAGCATCTGTCCCGCAGCGGCGTATCGCGCTTGCGCGAACCCCAAGGGACCATTGAGACAGGATCGGGCGAGATCCGTTGCACCAGCTGATCGTGACCCGAATGGGCAGATCACAGCACCTCAGAGCCATATGAAGCAAAGAAGGCTTCCTGGCTCATCTCTGAGACAGGAGGGCGCCTATTGGATCCATGGGGTAGAGGAGCGGTGTTCTGGGCGCAGGACGGCCTGTCGGACGAAGCCTAGAGCGGCGATGACACGCCCTCAGGGCGGGGCAGGGGCCCCACTAGGCCCTTTGGCCACCGCACATCGCCTAAAGCCACGTTTTGGCCTGTCAGAGGCGTCTATTCGTTCACAGCAGTACTAAGACTGACCAACGAAGTCATTGCACAATGGAATAATATCTCGACTGGCTTATGTTCTCCCCGCCGCGCCTACCTTCCAATCAACGGCGTTGCCGCCACATGTTTTGGGGTGAGCTGCTAACCAAGTTAAAGCGATCGCAGCAATATGCCATTGGTTCAAACCTCAATGAGAAATGGACGTTTGGGGCAGGGGAGGTGTCACACCGCTCAAGTCGTGAACTGCTCATCAGACATCTAGCCAAATCAGGTATTGCTCAAAATGCTTAGAAAAAAGATTTTTAAATCAATCACTTAAAAACCCGACTTGTGATGAAGAATCCAGCGGCTGCCCCATCGCCACTGAAACGGCTCGAGAACCGTCCTGTAACCGACACCGTGTGAGCACCCAAGGACTGTAAATTTGGGTGAATGGCGCGGGCGATGCCCGCGCCTGACGTCTTAATTTGAGTAGGGGATGAAGCGATATTCGCCCTCGTTCTCGGTCTTGACCGCGTTGGCACGGATTTCACCTGTGCCAAAGTTGATGGCGACGGAGAGGTAGTCATTGCCAGCTTGGCTTGTGGCGTTCCAGGCGCTGCCGATGCGGATGGAACGGTTGCGCGTGGATTTGGCGGTGATTTCGAAGTCTGGGTGCTTCTCGGTCTTCTTGTGAGGGTTTTCTGAGATTGCGATGTCGACATCGAATGTCAGGGAGGCGATCCAGCCGGTGAAAGTGTTGTCGTTTGTGCGGGTGATTGTACCTTCGAGTGTCATGTCAATTTTCCTTTTGCTAAGTGACGAATTGAGCACGTCTCATGGCGACCGCGGATCACCGTAGCGCAGCACAGGGGAACCCCCTTGCGGGGTTGATCCGCTCAGGGCGGTTTGAGGTAAGTGTGGTGAGGAAAGTTAGCAAAAAGGGAGATTGCGACACCCAATTCGAGGGTTCACGCGCAAAACGGTGACGTCGCTGGCGGGGGTCACAATAAGTATGAAGGCAATCATTGATGAGCATCAAGCCAACGGGGATTCGGCACCCAAAGTCTTAGAGAAATGGATCGAGCCTAACCTGTCTCAGTTTATCGAAAGGCTGCTCATGCGAGGGCCGGACATTCGCTGCACGACGCATGAACTGACACACTGCGGACAATCCAGACTTATGCACCTGCGGCTATTGCTGACGCAGCATTTGCTCGCGTTCGCAGCATAGGAATTTCTGTGGCGCAGCAATTTTCACCAAACCGGCCATTGGATCGGGCAAAAAAGGTTTGAAGCCAAACCGTCCTTTCGCTGCACGGCGCATTAACTCACAAAGTGCGGGAAAAGCGGGCCTTCGCCGCGGTTGCACCAATGTCCGTTCGTCCAAGCACTTCCCCCTCAATCGATCGGATGACAAGTGGCCGCTGGCCGAGGTGGTACCCATGATCATCGCACCAAATCATGAGGACAAAGCAATGGACCTGACAGTGGTAATCGCCGGCAATTTCGCCGCCCGCAATTTAACAAAAGAATTCGATGAAAATGGAGAGGACAAGTTCTACGACACTTTCGGCAAAGATCATTTGTCCGTCTTTAAACTCGCATGGGCAAGACTGCGTTGCGGCGCAACGAAGGTCTCAAGTTTTCTAAGAGGTAACGAGCTTCCGGACCGACTTGATGCTTGACGCAAAGGATGCCACCTCTGATGCTCGGCGGATCGGGGCAGTCAAGAAGGGGGATTTTATGGGCGACGAACAGGTTGAGCGCCAACTGATCATGGACCTGATCGAGCGCGAATGCACCGCCTATCTCAACCGCGACTACGAGACCTGGGAAGGCTGTATCCTGAAGGAAGATCGGCTGCGTAGGCTTGGGGCCTTAACGGGCGGTATCATGCACTACGTTGAAGGCTTTGCCGCGCAGGTCTTGATGATAAAAGAAATGTTTGCGCTCCATCCTGTGCCTAACCCAGAATCCGCCGTCGAATACAAGCGATCTAACTGGTCCATCCAGATTGGTGGCGACATGGCTTGGGCCAGTTTTGATCAATATGGCCCGCACGCGGCGGACCCTTTCGTAACTGCTGGTCTCAGTCATCAAGTGCGCATCCTTGAGAAACAGTCCGACGGATGGAAAATTGCCCTTTTTGGTCATGGGGATACATCGCTCGAATATATTGAGTATCCCGTAATCCGTATTGATGAGCGGCTGAATATCCTTTGGATGAACGAGAGCGCCAAGTTGGAGCTGCCGTCGCATCCGGCACTGAGGAAGTCCGGCGCGAGGCTGCACTCGGCTCGTCTCGGCGATACGGACCGGCTTCGAGCCGTCGCAACTGAAATGAGCGAGTTGAACATCATCGACTATCGCCCATCCATGAACAATCCACGAGGCGCTGGAAATCAGCCTGTGCTGTTGGAAGGCGAAGACGATGCAAAGCAGCACGTTGTTTGGGTGTCAAAGCAGGACGAATTGCTCATAGTCAGCTTTAACGACGTTCAGTCGGCTGAACATCAGCTGGAGTATGCGCAGACGCTATTCTCCTTGTCCCCGGCACAACTCCGATTGGCATCTCTCGTCCTTGAAGGCCTTGATATGCCAACGTCTGCCGAGAGGTTGGGCATTAGTCTTAACACTGCGAAGACGCACCTTCAGCGCCTATTCGACAAGACGGGAACGCGGAGCCAATCCGCATTGGTTGCACGGTTGCTGGGAATTGTGCCGCCGACCTGAGACGTGCCGAAATTGTTTGGTCGGCGCTGAGCCGCAGGCTACCGTGGGGAATGTCTCTGGCGCTCATGGCACGCAATGTTACTAAGATGACAATCGTGATTAGCCACTTTTTCAAAGCCGCCATTCGCTGCGTTGCGGAGGATCGGTAGTTTGGGCTCAGACCGAACCTTCTTTTAAAAAATTGGAACGACGGCCGTCTGAGAAGGAACGGCACGCTATCTTGGCTTTGTTCCCGTAAACACCAATGCTTTGAACAGCTTGGCATAGGTTACCGCGAATATGCCCAACGGCAGGTCTGAGAACATCAGATGGCTGCCTGTCGCTGCATCACCGCATGGCGGCTCTGAGCCCAACATGTCGAATGCTGCAATTACAAAATCTTGCCGGCATCTGTGGGTCCTTGGGTGATAGGTTCGGCTTTTGAAGCCAGGGCTATAAAAGTAAGTTCAAGCTCTAATGCTGGTCGTGATTTTGTGATCCTACGAAAGCGCTCCTTAGTCGGTTGTGGTTCCTGATGAGGCAAAATGGGGGACACCTAGTGGCTCAATTTAATTTGATTATGGACAGAACGGCTATTTTGTCCGAGATTTGGGCTTTTAATGAAGAAAGTTTGCATATGAATGGTGCTGAATCTCTTGTTGAGACAATGCTGGCGTCAGATGTCTCGATTTGCTTTGCCAATCCGGGCACGTCCGAAATGCATTTTGTTGCTGCTTTGGATACGCACCCTGAAATGCGATGTATACTGTGCCTGTTCGAGGGCGGTGTAACAGGCGCCGCAGACGGCTACGCAAGAATGAGTGGAAACGTGGCAGGTACCCTCCTACATCTGGGCCCCGGTTTTGCGAACGGATGGGCCAATTTGCACAACGCACGTAAAGGTCTTTCCGGCATTCTAAATGTTGTCGGCGATCATGCAGGCTATCACCTGAAACATGATGCACCTTTGCAATCTGACTTGGACGGCGTGGCGGGGTCAATCTCGCATTGGGTCCGTCGGGCGACAGATGGGACAATGGTCAGCCAGCTCGGCGCAGACGCAATTCAAGCTGCACGTGGCGGGCAGATCGCGACGCTCATTCTGCAGGCAGACGCGGCATGGGGCGACGGTGCATCAGATGTTCAGACTGCTTCGCCAACCTTGCCAAAACACCGCCCTGACGCGCACCGGATCGTTGCGGCGGCAGGTGATCTGACGAAACCGGGGGCAGCGCTCTTGGTTGGCGGTCCGGCCCTCTTTGGAAAGGGTGCGGAGTTGGCCGGGCAAATCGCGGCGAGAACAGGATGCAGACTGCTTGCACCATTCTTTGCGCCGCGTATTGCGTTTGGTGATGGTGCGGTCAAATTTGAACCACTGTTTTACCCGTCAGATTTGAACGCCGAATTCCTTAGAGACTTTACCCGCATTGTTTTGGTTGGCGAAGACCCACCTGTGAACTTCTTTGCTTACCCGGGTAAGCCGTCAACGCCGGAACCAGCTGGTTGCGCAATTGACCGCCTTTGCTACGGGGACTGGGATATTCTTGCGACCCTACAAGATTTGGCCGACGCGGCAGGCGTGGACGGCAGCGAAACGATCGCGCGCATTCAGCCATCCATTCCCGACAGCCAAACCGGCAAGTTGACGGCCGAAGGCATTGGCCGTGGCTTGGCGCAATCTATCCCTGCAGGGTCCATTTTGGTGAACGAAGCTGTCACCGCGGGTCAGGGCATTTGGCCTTTCGTCAACCTTGCGGCATCGCATGACCGCCTGAATAACACTGGCGGCTCTATCGGGCAGTGCCTTCCGAATGCCCTTGGGGCTGCCACTGCCTGCCCAGATCGGCCGGTCTTTGCAGTTTCAGGAGACGGATCGGCGATGTACCAACTACAAAGTCTTTGGACGGCAGCGCGGGAGCGGATGGACATCACATTCGTGATCATCGCAAATAGAGGCTACCAAATCCTTCATCATGAACTTGAAGCGCAAGGTGCGCCAAAGCCGGGACGAAATGCGCGCGCCATGTTTGATATCGAAGATCCTCTGCTCGATTGGATCTCGCTGGCCAAGGGCCATGGTGTTGTAGGTGAACGCGTTGAAACCGAACAGGCTTTTGTAGAGGCGTTGAATACTGCGGCAGCTTCAAAAGGGCCTTATCTAATCGAAGCTGCGATCTGAACTCGTCGAAATCGCACAATACCTGGAGAGACTCTTTAATTCCGCGAAGAGTTGTATGCGGCGCCACATACCGATGGCAGCTTTGTCCCGCGAACTGTGAATTCGACCGCTCCTCCTCGCTGAAGTCTGCGTGAATGTCCGGTTCTCCCGCTGCGCGGCGGCACGAAATTTCTCGCTCATGCGGCATTTCCTGCGCTGCGAGCGCACGCAGCACAAAATACGAATTCACAGATTGGGCTCTTCCAGCTCCTTCGCCGCTTGATCCACGAACGGCGGGTCTAGGGTATTGTGCCTTTCGCTGCACGATGCATCAACTGGAATGACGCGGACAAAGCGGCCCTTTCATGCTCTGATTTAAAAGTCTGCTGTCGGCCCAATGCAGACTTGCTACGGTGAGTAGAGAAAAGCAACTTCGAACCTAAATAACTGAACCTCAACGCCTGAAAACCCTCAACACGCGGTCGAGCAAAGGATGGCTAAGTGCGTCCCGTCGGTCAATTTGTTAAGCGCTTGGCTGTCCAGCAGGAAGTGGCCCGAGGTTGATGATGTCATAACGCTCGTTCAACGCTGTCATCTTCTGTTCATTTGCGAAGTCAGCGTCGGACATGGTGGCCAGTTCGGCGAGATATTCGTCAAAACCTGAAGGCTGATAAATCATCAACATCCGCCCCCCTGTTTCACCACTCGCGAGCGTGCAGGAATGAGGAACACCGGCCGGCACATGCAAACAAGTTCCGGGTATCGCGGTCATCCAGTCGCCATCAACGTAGAAATTAATGCAACCTTCGAGGATGTAGAAGGTCTCGGCATGGGTGCGGTGGAGGTGCAGGCCAAGCGCAAACGTGGCCTTCAGGTTATCCTCCATCAAGGTATAGGCGCCGCCCGTGTTTTGCGCGGAGACTTTCACGTAAGTGTGGTCGGCGCTCCAGTCATAGTTCTTGCCACCCATCGGGGGGACGAAGCTGTAGCTCTTGGTCATGGCGCATTCTCCTATGTTGGAACCGCAGGACTGTAGGGTTGATCAAGGCCAGCATAGGTCGGCCCAAAAGCAGCCAGCCCTTTCGGCGTTGTGAACGGCGCTGGTGCAGGCAAAATCACGACGGCGACGTTCTGGCCTTCAAAATAATTCGGGTTCGTAACAGGTTCGCCAGTGTCCGTGTCAATCATGCAGATCATGTCGGGGATTGTGGCATGGACGATGTCGTTCAACCAGCCCACCATGTTTTCGTTTTTCAGCCAGATGCGATAGGCATCTCCTTCAAAACCACCGGTACCGTCGATTGAAATGTTACCAATCGTAAACCCCTCCTCGGTCTTCCAATCGTTTGCTTTGACAGCACCGCGAAACGCCACAAACCCTAAACCTCTGGCGGCAATCGTATCGGCAGCATCCTCACCCTTCGCACGCGCTTCACGCCAGCTTTTGCCCATATCCATCGCCATGCTTATCGCGCCAGGGATGACAGCATCGCGGATCTCATGGATTTCAAGGGCGTGATCAATCGCGGCAATATCATTGCGACTGACCATAGACAGGGCGCGCACGATGTGCTCGGCCCGTGCATCATCCATGACGTTTTCGCAGATGATCGCTTCACCAAAAGCATTCGCCATGACAATTGGCGCGGCAGGCAGGCCGTTGATATAATAGGTTGAATGGGTGATTTCTGGCACCGCACGGCCCGCGGGATCAGCGTCAATGATATAGGCCCCGGACATCGCAGCGGCGTAAAATGCCGTCGCCGTGTTTGATCCGCCAAGCTCACACGATATCGTGCCGTAGAATTTGCGTCCCAAGTAGTCCTCGAAACGGCGGTATGCCGCAAGGATCGAGGGTTCGTCACTGCGTGGCAGGCGATCATACAAATGCTCTTGATCGGGTGGCAATGCAGAGATTGCACCGAGCATATAGGGCGTGCAGACCAGCGCATCTTGCGGGGCTTCGTCCAGCGTCACCATCTTGAATTCTTTGCCTTTGGACAGGGCGTCATCGATCATCTTAAAGCCCTCGGACAGCTCCCCTCCTCCGCCTGTGCCCATGATGGCAGCGCCGTACAAAATGTCTTCGAGGTCTTGGCGGGAGAGAATTTTCATAACGTATCCAATGTTGGGCAAGCGGCGCAGTTAATCGCGCGAACCACCAAGAAGTTTCAAAAGATCGGTGATCATCGACAGCACCAACAACACGCCAATGGTAAACAGCGCGAATGCCATTGCAGCGGACGCCACGACCGGCGTGTAGCCATAACGCACGTTGTTAAAGATGCGGATCGGCAAGGTTTCGACAGCAAAACCCGACACCATATAGGAAATCAGATATTCATTGACGCTGATGATCGCCACCAAGGCATAGCCTGTGATGGCATAGGGCAGCACGAGCGGGAAAATCACCTTTTTGAAGGTCTGCCACGGGGTTGCACCCATGGTGCGTGAGGCCTCGACGACATCATCAGACAGGGCGGCAAACCCGCGCGATATGATGACCAACGGCAGGGTCACAAAGAACACCCCGTGCGAGATAATCGTCGCCTCAACGCGGCCATACATGCCGATTTCAGCCCAGAACACACTGGCCCCCATGGCGATAATGATAGGTGGCAACATGAACGGCCCAATCCCGAGCGCGAAAACAAATTTGCCGAAGCCCGATTTCAGCCGCCACAAAACATAGTTCGCAGCCAAGGCGATGCTGACGGACAGGAAGGCCGCGACCACAGCAATCATCAGTGAATTGCGGATCGGGATCAGCCAATCGCTTTCGGTGAATAGGATCGTGTACCAACGCAGCGACAGTTCGGTCGGCGGGAACGATATGTTGCTGTTGGCGTTGATCGACACCCCTGCCACGATCAGGAACGGCAGGATCAGACCCGCAGCAATCAGCCAGATAAACCCGCGTTTCAAAACAGTATTCATGACTGGCGCTCCTTGCGGGTTCCGAACATTAGCGCGCCGATGATCACCAGAGTGAACAGCAACATGATAACCGACAGTGCTGCGCCGAGCGGCATGTTGGCGTCCCCAACAGCCTTGTCGGTAATGATCACGGTCATGTTCCAATCCTGCGGGCGGCCCAGCATCGTTGGCATCACGAACACGCCTAAGAAGTAGACGAACATCGTGACGACAGCGCCAATAATGGCTGTGCGATAATTGGGTAGAACGACCTTGATGAATACGCGCGCAGGGGACGTGCCCAAGGTGCGCGCGGCCTCCTCAATGGACCGATCACGCTGCGCCATTTGTGGGTAAAACATCAACGCAACCAGCGAAAAACCGAGAGTGATAAAGCCGATCAACATCGCCGCAAAACTGGGCGACAGGGAACGTGGATCGTCCCAAAGCCCTACCCAGCCAAGGAACTTCGGGATGCCCGAACTTTCGGACAGAAGTATAAGCCATGCAAACCCGAGGATGACCTCACTAAGGCACATCAACGAGAGAAGCAGGATAATCCAGAACAGCTGCCAACGACGCACCATATCGGTGATTATAAACATCGCCGGGAATGCGAGTAGCACGACCAGAACCGCTCCCAAAGCCGACGACCAGATCGAACGCATCGAAATGGTGTAGTAGAACGAAGAGAAGAATTTGGCGTAATTGTCCCAGACGAACGCCACGTTGTAGAACCCCAGCGGATCACGTTCGTAAAAGCTGACGACGATCATGAAGGCGAGCGGGCCAAGGAAGAAAAGGCACATCATCCCAAGGGGGTACATACCGATCAGGTGCGCGGGTTTGAAATGTCTCATGACGGAATTACCCATGCATGATCGAGGTCAAAATGGATTTCAGCGCGTTCGCCGACAGTGAATTGGGGGGCACGGTCTGACACCATCGTGTGCACGAATTTTCGCTCACCAACGCTTAGTTCAGTCTCGATGGACGCGCCAAGCAGACGGACAAAATCGACGACTCCCACAAGGCCCGTGCTGTCAGGTGTTGCGGGGCTGAGCGAAAGATATTCTGGCCGAACCGCGATGACATGTTTGCCGCTAAGGTCCGCCAGATCGCCCGTCGTGGTCCCAAGGGGCGTATTTTCCAGTTGGACTTGGCCGTCAGAAACTGTCGCCGTGAAAATGTTATTGGTACCCATGAAATCCGCGACGAAGCGCGTTTGCGGGCGTGCGTAAACTTCGGTTGGGGTGCCTGCTTGTTCCACACGACCACCGTTCAGAATGACGATCCGGTCCGCGATGGACATGGCTTCGTTTTGATCATGGGTCACGAAAATTGTGGTCACACCAAGCTTGCGTTGTAGCTTTTTCACTTCGATTTGCAGGTGCTCACGAAGGCCCGCATCAAGTGCGCTGAATGGTTCATCCATTAGAAAAAGTGCGGGCTGAATGGCGAGGGCGCGCGCGATAGCAACCCGCTGGCGCTGCCCACCAGACAGTGCTGAAACCGGACGCTCGAACAGTCCTGAAAGCCCAACGACATCCAACAACTCGATGGCTTTGGCGTTGCGCTCGTCCTTGGCAACACCACGGACTTCGAGCCCGTAGGCGATGTTCTGACCAACATTTAGATGCGGGAACAAAGCAAGGCTTTGAAAGACCATGCCAACGTTACGCTCATGGCAGGTCACTTGGCCTAAATCTTCGCCATCCAGCAGCATGTCGCCCGATGTTTGTTCTTCAAGCCCAGCAACAATGCGCAGCAACGTCGTCTTGCCACATCCTGACCCGCCAAGCAGGCAAATGAACTCACCAGAGCCGATATCGAGGTTCACATCTTTCAGCGCTTGGAACGTGCCAAACGACTTTTCGATGTTTTGAAGCGACAGATTAGCCATGATGAATTCCTTTTCGAAAAGGGTCGGCCCATGCGCGGGCCGACCCCGATATGTTACTGAGAGATCATTTCAAGATAGGCATCCGGCAGCCAATCGCTTTCGCGCAGGTGGATTTCTGTCTGTGTGCGGATCACATTGCCCGAGGTACCAACGGAGTCGAATTCTTCGTCCGAAAGATCCATCGTGTCGCGCTGTGCAACGGGTGCGATACCAAGGTTGCGGGCCATTTCGGCCTGCACATCGGGGCGGCTCATGTAGTTGATGAACAGCTCAGCCTCAGCGACCATTTCACTATCACGCGGCACGATCCAATAAGCGTCACCTAAAATGCCTCCCTCGGTCGGGAACGTGGACACAACTGGCAAGCCGTCCATCGCGGACAGCATCGTGACGTCATGGTAGTACAAGCCGCCAGCCAATTCGCCCGATTCAAGGCTCTGCTGAAACTGGCCCTCATCGCGATACCAAAGCTGCACTTGCGGCTTCAATTCGGCGATTTTGGCGATGACCTGCTCAAGCCCTTCACGGGTTTCCATGATCTCGTAGCCACCAAAAAACGTCAGCGCGGTGGCTTCCATCAGGCCGGAGTTCGCATTGGACGTCAGGCCAAGTTTGCCATCCCAATCGCGGGTCCACAAATCCGCCCATGTGGTCGGCGCATCTGGGGATGAATCGGTGTTGGTGACGAAGGTGGTGTACCAAGACAATGCACCGACAGCATAAAGGTTGCCCTCATCGTCCGCCTTGGCAAATCCGTCGACCAGCGTTTCAGTGTTCGGGATGTTGTCACCGTCGAGCGTGGCCCAAAGGCCAATGGCCTGCCCGCGGATCAGAACCTCATCCGCGACAAGCGACAGATCGGCGGGGGCGGTGTTGGCCCGCGCCGCGTTGGTCAATTGCGTCAGCCATGCTTGGTCAGCCGGCTGCGCGATTGAGCGGACGGAGATGCCGGTTTCTTCGGTGAAACCCGGATAGATGACGTCTTTGAGGGTTTCTTCAAAAAAGCCGCCCCATGCACTGACAGTGATTTCTTGTGCAAATGCGGCACCGCTGGTGCCAACGGCAATACCTGCCGCCAATGCGATATGTTTGATTGAATAAGACATTCGTTTCCCCACGAATATGGTTTCGGTTTGAGTGAAACCGGCCCGGGGAAATCAGAAAAATGCGTGCTTGATCTGGCTTCAACGGTAGGCAGGAGCCCCAAAAAACGCAACCCCTCTTGTAAATCTTGCGGTTTACCGTTTCGATGGAGCCTGAAAAACTTAACTGTTTCAATTGGATCGCTCGGCGCGGGGAAAACCATCATGAGGCTCTCGGACATTGATCTTCGTCTATTACGGGTCTTCAAATCGGTCGCCGAATCTGGTGGTTTCGTCAAAGCGCAGGCCGCGTTGGGGATCAGCCAACCTGCCATTAGTTCCCATATTGCGAACCTCGAACAACGCTTGAACGTGCGGCTGTGCAATCGCGGGCCGCAGGGGTTTTCACTGACGCCTCAGGGGCAAAACGTATTGGATGAAACGAACCAAATGCTCGACCACCTCGATGCTTATGCAAATCGGTTGAATGAAATTGGCGAAAAGACTGTGCAACGCATCCGTATCGGTGTTGTTGATTGTCTCGTAACGGACCCACAAAACCCCTTGTCTGCAACGATCAAACGGGTAAAGGCACAGCAAAAATCCACGTCCGTGCGCATTGGCATATACGACTACCTCGATTGCTTGACTGAGTTGCGTTCAGGTCGATTGGACATCGCGATTGTTGGCATTGACGCGGATGCCAAGCTGCCCGAGGGGATTGAGGCAATCCACATTTATGACGAGCTTAGCGGGCTTTATTGCGCGCCGGATCACGCCTGTAGCGGAGTGACTGATCTAAACGAATTGACCGGATTGCTCAACAAAGCCGAGATTTCCGCGCATAGTTTCTTGCTGAACCCCATTGATGACAGCTTTAACATGCATCTGCTGGACGAGAATGCGGACATATCGCAAGGCAATATTGAATCCACGACCTACCTTACTTTGGCAGGCACCCATGTTGGATTGATCCCGAAGCATTATGCAGATCAATGGGTTAAGGCGGATCAATTGGTGGCAATTGCACCCGATACCTACAGTGTCACCACGCGGTTTCACGCGGTGCGGATAACGTCAGCCAACCCGAGCGATGTCGCGCAGAAAATATGGGACCAGTTTAGCACCATGAACGGCACCAAATGATCCAACATACACCTTCTCTTATGCAAACATCAGCACATCGAAATATGCATCCCGCCAAAGTCAGTGTACAAAACAGGTGCTTTGATCGGCTTCGGGGAAACTCGGGAAAATGCGTGACTATCTATACCGTTTGTTTAGACGACGGCCTAACAGCCCGCGTCTTTGCAGATACGTCTAACGATTGGGGGCGACATGTTCATTGATGCAGGCTTTGACGGCGGCAACATTGACGTTGTGTCGATCTCTCAAGGCGCGGAAATCGCCCTCAGGATTCGCAAAGACACAAAGTCAGACCATTCGCAGTGGTTCTATTTTCGTGTTCTTGGTGCGAAAGACCAGTCTTGTAAATTTTCAATTCTGAATGCGGGCGAAGCAGCCTATCCAGAAGCATGGCCAGACGGGTCGGTTGTCGCGTCCTATGACGGCGCGGACTGGTTTAGGATCGCGACGCAGTTCGATGGCACCGTGTTGGCCTTCGCCCATGATTGCCCGTCTGAAACGCTCTATGTCGCCCTCAGTCCGCCTTATCCGCTTGCCCGCCATCACGATCTGATTTGCCGTGCCTTGGCGTCCGATCATTGTGACCTGGTCACCTGTATACCGAGCGTGGAAAACCGCAGCGTTGAGGTTTTGCGGATCGGGTCACACGGCGAAACTGCGCCCAAGGTCTGGATTATCGCTCGCCAACATCCGGGTGAACCGATGGCAGAATGGTTTATGGAAGGCCTAATTGATCGGCTTATTGATTCCAGCGACCAAGTATCGGCGGACCTTCGTGCGAAGGCCACGTTCTACCTTGTAACCAATATGAACCCAGACGGCAGCAGTGCCGGCAACCTTCGAACCAATGCGGCAGGTGTTGACCTCAACCGCGCATGGGCGACCCCAAACTCCAGCCCCGAGGTTGGAGGGGTGCTGAATTTGATGGACACCACAGGCGTAGACCTGTTTTTGGACATCCACGGTGATGAAGAATTCCGGTTTGCCTTTGCGGCAGGATGTGAAGGCAACCCCAACTTTACGCCCCAGATGGCGCAGGCGGATGCTGCATTTCGCCAAGCGATGCATGCAGCCAACGCAGATT
Source organism: Sulfitobacter sp. SK012 (assembly GCF_003352085.1). Lineage (NCBI taxonomy): Bacteria > Pseudomonadati > Pseudomonadota > Alphaproteobacteria > Rhodobacterales > Roseobacteraceae > Sulfitobacter > Sulfitobacter sp. SK012. The sequence continues at coordinate 75,284 of NZ_CP025807.1, read as the reverse complement.
TTTCTGTACGCAATGGCTATCCACTTGATGCGCCGTGTGCGGCGAACCTTTCAGTCGCCTGCAATCAGGTGGGGGAACGATTTGGCTGCTTATCCTTGACGATCGAGATGCCGTTTAAAGATAACGCAGACCGTCCAGATCCACGCGCAGGATGGGGCACACAGCATAGTGTCAAACTTGGTCATTCGACACTCGATGCGATCACCCAATTCCTCAGCTAGAAGGGCAACCTTTTTAGCCGAAGAAATACGAAGCACGATCAATCTCAAATTTGCAATAATCTGTTCTAAAGTAGCGCAGATTATCACTCTCGAACATTAGGCCGACAGTTTGACCTTCGATGTCATGCCTTTCACTACCGAAGCCACAGCGATAAGCTGAGGGCGAATTCCAAACTGCACAGCACCCGTTTTTGCGTTCCGTGCCCTGGTAAGCCCGTCTTTATCCGCGTGGGGCAAGGTGAATTCCGGCAATTGTGCAGCGCACCGAACCGCCCGAAAGTTCGATTGTTGGGATTTTTAGTTCCACGAGAGTTGCGCTTTCACTTATTTGCTCCTTTTGCACATGATCTAGCGCTGCCGAGGCCGTCTCCGAAAGGGCGAGAATACGTCCCTTCCTACCCTGTAGTTCAATGGCGTTGCCTGCAAAGTTCGAAATCTGATTTTCGCTAAGGTCGATCACAACGCGACCTGATTGGGCCAAACGGTTCATAACATCATCGCGCCGCGACACGTTTTTGATCATCGCACCGCCAATCATCGCAAAATCTGTCGCGATACACATCAAAACATTCGTATGATAAACTGCCTGCCCAGCTGCATCAACGGCGGCAAACGCCATCGGTTCATAGTTAAAATGTGTGCAAAAGCGTTCCAGCGCAATCGGGCTGGTGCGATCGGACTCAACAGCATAGGCGATGCGGTCTACGTGATCCAACACCATCGCACCTGTGCCTTCCAGATATAATCCGTCATGTTCCAGACCTGAATAATCCAGAATGTCTTGAACGCGGAATTTACTTTTCAGCATCCCCAAGACGTCTTGCCGACGCTCTAACCGGCGGTTCGGTGCTTTCATAGGATAGACCGCCACGTGACCGCCCGCATGCGTGGAAAACCAGTTGTTCGGAAAGACACAATCCGGCGTTCTTGGATCTTCGCCCTCGAACAAGTTTACGTCGATTCCATGTGACCGCAGTATCTCAGCCGCATCCGTCAGTTCTTCATAGGCGCGCAGCGCATCGACCGAAGACGTTAACGTTGAAGACTGGTAGGCATTATCAGACGTTTCTGGATTAACCCCAAAGTGGTGGGGCCGAACCATGACAACAGATGATGGGGCTTGCTGGCTATTTGGATTGGCCACGATATTTCTCCAAGATGACTTGGGATCATCATATGCAAACAAATTGTAGTAATAACTGGCAATATGCTGGATTCTTAGAGGATGGCAGAGCATATTGTAATGGCTAAACTTAGGTTTGTAGACTCATGACATCTGAAAAACTCGGCAAACATTCCTTTGACGACATAGATCGACAGCTCATCGCGCTGTTAAAGCGTGATGGAAGGGCACCGGTCGCGAAGTTAGCAGAAATTCTGAAACTGTCGCGGGGCACAGTGCAAATAAGGCTGGACAGGATGCTGAACTCGGGCGCGCTACTTGGATTCACGGCGCGTGTACGCGAAGACTATGAGGATGGGCAGATCAACGCAATTATGATGATTGAGATATCCGGCAAAAACACAACTCAGGTCATCACAAGGCTGCGTCGCCTGCCTCAATTGCGGCGTGTGCATACAACCAGCGGAAAATGGGATTTAGTTGCCGAAATCCGAGTCGAAAATTTGGCTGAGTTTGACAAGACGCTTCGCGAAGTGCGGTTGGTAGATAACATCGAAAACAGTGAAACAAGCATATTGCTCACCAGCGTCTAAGGCGCTTCCAATCTCTTCGGAACGAACGCAACCAACTTCAACTGTGGTATCTTAAGCAGCCGTTCGTGAACTATGCAGCATTGGTAACTCGGCTCTTTCGAGCCATTCGCTGCGGAAGGCTTGAGCGGCCGGTTTGTGTCTGTGGAGCGAAATGCATGATATTTGCACCAAACTGAATTGAGTATGAAAACAAGGGCCGGGGACTGGTGCATAAATCAGGTGCGCAATGATGCTGCCCGGTGTAGAATGTTTGCATGCTTATCGGTTACGCCAGAGTGTCCAGTCAGGGACAGTCCCTTGATCGCCAGATTGGTGCCTTGAACACAGCCAAAGCGGACAAGATCTTTCGTGAGGTGGCTTCGGGCCGAACGGTCAAAGGCCGCCCTCAGTTGGAACGCGCTATTGATGCTTTGGGGGCAGGGGACATCCTCGTCATCGCTGAATGGGACAGGGCGACTAGATCGATGATGGACGGGATCAATATCATCCAACGCGTCGCGGACAGATCAGCGACCGTCAAGGTCTTGGACAAACCTTGGCTCGACCTAACAACCCCGATGGGCAAGGGCATTCTGGCCTTTCTCTCAGCTCTGGCTGAGGACGAGCGAGAACGGATCACCCGACGCGCTAATGAAGGCCGCCAAATCGCTATCGCCAACGGTACTAAGTTTGGACGGAAGCCAAAACTCTCAGACCATCAGCGCCAACTTGCTCGCGATCGCATGGCGAATGGAGAAACTTGCCGCGCGATTGCTAAAGACCTTGGTGTCGCTCACACAACGATATCTAGATTGCGGTGACGGACCCTGGTGTGCAGCGCGATCGACACCAAGGGCGGAGAGCGGACCTTCGCTGCAGTCAGCACCGAGTTCTGCTTTGCGGACAAAGCCGCCCGATGCACCTGCAGCTATTGCTGACGCAGCATTTTTTCGCAGTTGCGGCTGTTTCTATGCTGCGATGCAGCCTGTGTCGTGGAAGCGGCCGTTTAAAGCTACAATCTCGATGGACTTCAGACTGACCTTTCGCCGCGTCATGTTCGAGCTCAAACATCCCGACCGAAGCCGCTGTTCGGAGGTAATTTAACAAAGTCTGCTTTCAGCCAAATCTATATGGACAACATAACCAGCAAAACAAATAATAGCATTACTAAGGTAGTGGGCCCCCAAAGCTTTCTCTCCTGAACAGATGGTGTGATCCAATTGAGAACCGCGGAAACGGCTTGAATAGCCAGTGTCGTCCAGCCTGCCCAAATCGGCCAATTTGGCCAATAGCCTGCCGCCGACAGGATTGCCAAGCTCATCGCTGCAAAAAGGAGAATATTGATGGCAGCAACAATTCGACCAGATGTAGGCAAAGAGCCATCAGTCTTACCTCCTTGTGTCAGTCGCCCCCAAGGCGCACCTGCTATCAGGCACAACTGGAACAAGATGATACCCAGGGAACCAACAGCATAAAGGATGGATGCAATTTGATTCATTGTTCACTTCTCCAAAAAAATTTGCAGCCCTATTTGATTTAAATCCTGTGCACCACGTTGAGTGTATAGGCCCAAGTGTCAAGCTGCGGGACAAAGCGCCATTTCGCTGCAGCAACACCAATGGCTGCTACCCGCGCTTTACCGTTGCATCTCATGACGACCTCGATCAGGAAGCGAAAAAGTTGACCGATACTGACCTAGCAGAGCGTCGTAAATCGCCGCTTGGATCGGGGCGGTGCGTCGTACAGCCGGAATGTCGAGAGATCGATGATGTCCCAGAGCAGCAGTGTCCTGCGATTGTTGAGCGCGCGCGAGTCCTCGCTATCGCCCTCGAAAACCAGAAGCGTCTAGGCGAAACGCAGGGCCTCGACATCACCGCCGACAAGGTAGTCGGTCACGGATGCGACGATCGATTGCAATGCTTCGCGTGGCGACCCGTCGCGGGATATCAGGCGCGCGGTGGCTGCTGCCGGGTCGACTCGTCGTCCGTTCCAATACTCTCCGGTATCGAAGCGCCCGGAAAAGGTTTGGCCATCGTCGGCGAGCGCAAAGATCAAGCGGCCGCTGACCCCGTCGACCAGCCAGCGCTCGCGCAAGACCCTGCCTCAACCTGCCCTTCAATGAGGCCTCCTCCGGGTTCGTAGGTGCCGGTGACGGCGTTGCCGTCCTGCTGCAAGGCGACGACGGCCGCGCCATCGCGCCAGAATGTCTCCCACCGGCCTGACCAATCCGGGGCAGGCTGCGCAAAGGCGGGCATTTGTGAACCGACCCAGAGCGTGAGGGTCACACCAAAAGTGCCAACTGCCCAGATGAAAAGAGCGATGGCATTTGTCGCTATTGATGCCCGGAAGGCGGCGCGCCACGGCTGCGTCAGAGGAAGCCTTCGTCTGTCAAAGACATGATGCCTTCGGTCGTTCCATCTCCGTAGGTGATACACTGCCAAGGTGCTGCATCTGGTCCAACGCCGACGATCACTCGGATATTGGCCTCGCGCGCCTCGGACGACAGGACTCTGACTTGACTATTACCCGTCGCTTGGGCGACTGCTGTCAAACAATCCTGGTTCGCGCGACTTGGAGTTGAGCTTGTGGAGCCGGTATCTTCTACGCAAGCCGTCAGCAAAGTTACCAGGAGCAAGCCTGGAACGAGTTTATGTGCTTTTTTCACGTTGTTTGCCTTTCTTGTTCGACGTGTCAGTTGCATTGTTCGTAGGTGTAATCGCCGAATTCTATCCAGTTCCGCCCCCCATCGCTGAAGACGAGAAATTCGGACCGGTCTTCGCCGAGGAGCGCGACTTGGAAGCCTGCCGGCGGCTGTGAGTTTCCGAAGAAGCTGTACGAGGTCATCGCGAGGATGGTTACGCCATTGACGGTCACGATCGCATCCCATTGGTCGCCCGGCTGGCCTACGATGGCGTATTCAATAACTCGCTGCACAGCACCGCCGCCGCAATAGACAATGCCTTCAGGCGCTTCCATGGACTGCGACGATGAAGCGTCGGAGGTACAGGCCGCGCGTAGCGAGCGCACGGCGGCTCCGGACCCTTTCAGCGTGAAGATGCCATAGGACACATCCTGGTCGATCATCGATAGGTTCAAGACGGCATTCTTTGCGATCTGGTCCAGCACGAAATCATAAGCTGCTTGGTCGTCGAACCGAACCTCGACAGGATAATTGTCCACGATTGAGATATCCGAATTAATTGATCCCGCTTGGAACGCGCCAACCTCAGATGAGCCGTTCTCCATAAAACGGAATGAGAGGCCTTGCTTGGCGGCTATGTCTTCAGAATCCTCATATCCGGCGGGAGCGAACCTGACCCTGTCGCACTGCAACTCAAGGCTCATGTTGCCGGTCTGGATAAAGGCGTTGGGATTTGGTTGCCCATTGAAACTCCAGTCCGCAGCTGCAGCGGATGACGTCATGACCATGAGGATCGTAGTGGCAATTAGATGTCTCTTCATAAGTAATCTCCCAGGCAACCAAGCCATGTTTCATCATGTCACAGCGAACCCCCAGACTGGTCCACATCATCGGTTTATACTACAGGCGGACCATATTCATTCGTACCTTCCTGTGAAGGTCTACTAAGCCACCAGATCATAAGGACCAAAAGTATAAGCTGAAGAACTGCGACGACCATTAACCCAGTGATGCCAAGCAAGGCTGCTGGACCACGCAGCGCTTCAGGGTCGTCCGCGCCTTGTTCAAGAACTGAAAAAACAGCAATGCCGCTGAAAAGCATGATCATCGTCACAATGCTCAATGCCGCGGGCAAAAGCAGATACCAGCCGGGCCTTCCGGTGTCATGCAGCCGACGCCACCCGGCAGCAAGCATGGGTATGGCTACAGCGAGCTGGAAGATCGGGGTCAGGACTTGCACGCCAGGTCTGTGGTTTCGTCGTCTGGCTCTACCCCAAGGATTGCGCGTGCGGCAAAATAAGCTGCGAAAACCCCAGCTATAGTTGCTCCTATAATCCCAATTGCTACAAGCATCTATTGTCATTCTGACCTACTACTCCGTCTGAGCGTCGTGGAACGCTTCATGGACTGGTTCAAACGGCAACGTGTAATAGGGGTCGTTGGCGCAGGCAAAATTGGGTTCCGAGCTCGGATCGTCCAAGAACGCTGCGGCGATGTCGCCGGGGCAACTATTGGGGCTTCGGCTTGCTATAACGTGACCTTCCGTAGACCATTCGTGATAAAAGCTGTTGGGTAACAATTCCGCGACATCTTCACCGAACTTCACAGGCGTTTGTGTGTCGAGCCCTTGCGCGTAGACAAGCGCCGGTATTTGGCTTTCGCCCGGGTACATGATGTCTTCGGCCTTGAACGGACTTGGCCAGAAGTCGCAAATCACCTGAGTGAGCCTGTATTCCAACAACCCGCGTAATTGGACCCCCGGGTAAGGGTTCGTCGCGATCAGGTCTTCGACATAGCTGATGGGCGTGAAGTCAACCTCTTCGATGCAGTTGATACCCAAGAGCATCGAGAACGCCATGCCACGTTCGCCAAATCCGCCCATCTGTTCGGCGATGTCGCCAATCGCCCACATCGTCAGTCTCAGGTCCGTCGCAGTCATCGCATCGACCAGTGCGTTTGCCCTTCGTCCTGCTGCTTCAGAGAGGTTCACGTCTGCAAATTCGATGAGACGCGCAGCATCGGGCCCGTGCACAGGAAGGATCGCCATTTCGACGAAGTCCCCGATGACCTCGGCCTGAGCGTCCCCGTCGCGGAGACGGGCGGCAAGCTCATCGACAACCGTACCAATCCAGTCAGCCGCCAGCCCGGCCGGTTCCTCCGCGCTCTGTTCCTTCGCCATCGCAATCAGGATGTTCAGGGCGGGTGCAATGAAGACATCGTCGGGCCGAAAGGCATCTTCCAGGCCAAGAGGCGGCTGCGCCTCGACCTCCTCCTCCACTGGCCCACGCCCGAGGATGTCGCGCAAAAGGTCGATGTCGCGGTTTTCCATCGCTCCAATAATCACGGGCAGGTAGGCGGCATAGCCCCCCACGCGCGATCCCGTTGTTCAGCATTCCAAAATCGGCAAAGAATTTTGGTTCGATTTGATCGATGACACCAAAGCGCCTGCGAAGCGCGGCATTCGGAACCATCGGTGGATCAAACACCAGGGGTTCGTCAGCAAGCTCTTCAAGAACTGCGATGAAACGGTCGCGGAGGCCCGGATATGTTTCCGAGCAAAACGCGTCCGCTTCGCAAAGGTCGAAGATCGTGTCGTAGTGATAGCGCACTTTGGTCGTGGTTTCCGCCGTGCCCGCGACAGCCGGCGACACCGTGCCATCCAGGACGACCGCGCGAAGGCGCTCGGGCGTTTCCTGCATGGCAACTTGCGCCAGCCGCGTGCCATAGCTTGTGCCATAGAGGTTATAGACTCCAGCGTAACCGATTGCCTCTGTCAGCGCGGCGATGTCGTGGGCGCTCGAGATACTGTTGAATTGTGCCAGATCAACACCTTCGCTGGCATAACCTGTCGCGCAAATGCTCAATACGAGTGACATGTCTCCTTCACCGGCTATGACCTCTTCGAGCTCCTCCATCGTTACGTCACCGATATCCATCGTTTCCGCCGCCACGCCGATCGCCGCCGACATCGGCCCACAGGCGATTAGCGTGGAGTGCCCGGTTCCCCGTTGGTCGAAGAAAAGGACGTCACGCCGTTGGCGGATGCTCTGCATATTAGCGTAGAGCATGGCGGTCGCCGTGATCTCGTGCAGGGCAGACCCGCCCGGCCCGCCTGAGAGATAAACCAGAGGATCAGGCTCTGGCGCCAGCGTTGTCGTATGAAGCCGCAAAAATGTCAGCTCGATCTGGCGACCATCTGGTATGTCATGGTTTTCGGGAACGGTCACGACCCCGCAGTCGTAGGTCTCGCCCTCGACCTCGCCATCCCATGGCAGGGTCAACGGGCACGGCATCTGCGCGTAGTTCTCTTGAGCGAACCCCTTGTGCGGAACACCAAGTCCAACGATGGCAATAAAGGCCGATAGGCAAACCATTCTGATGTCTGAGAGATTTGTCATCCTGTAATGTTCCATCGTTCCATTCCTTTTCAAACTACTTAGCGTTGATCCGACCACGGCGATTGTGGACTCGAAGAGGCGTTCTTATACGCATGGTGAATTTCAATTCAGGTACATTGGCCGAGACGTGCTGCCATCTGCAAAGGCGGTGCAGCTCCATCGCGCCCGTTGCGGGCCGACCCCGACGATCACTTCGGTGCCGTTCTCCGTCGCGCGGGTCTCAATTACAGTGACATCGTTGTTATTGGTTTCTCCGACGACGGCGGTCAAACAAGCAGGACCTGGTGCAAGGATCGCGTTTGGATCGCTACCCTCGACGAGGAAATCGCCAGAGGCCCAGCCTTCGGCTCCCGATGCCGTTGCAACCCGACACCATCGACGCGCCTCGGCCATCCGGCAACCGAGATTGCGAAGCGTCTCGCCATTGTTTAGTCGTGTGAGAATTGCGGCTCCGGTCGAGGGATCGGCCCGCAAGTTCAAGCCTCCCCCCGATACCGAGACTTGGTAGAAGTCTGGCCCGCCCTGAAGGCCATCCGCAAAATCGCCTTCGACAACGTCGCCCAACGCGCCGGTGACGCTCACCGAAAGCGTGAAATCCGATGTTTCGTCTCGGCGCGCTGCTGCTCGCATCATGTAGACAGAAATGGAGTATATGCCCGAAGTCGGCAGTGTTCCATCGAACACATTGAGGTCTGAAATCAGTTCGCTGGTGAATTGGGAGACGGCAAGAGCCTGATCGCCCGGTCCGGACCCCGGGGCATAGACATTGAAATAGGTCTGCAGGTTCGTCGGCTCGAGTTCGATCCGCATCCGCTGTCCCGCTTCGGCGCCGAGAGAGTAGACGACGGTGTCGTAGCCGGTGATGCGGTCGCTGATCGTTGCCCCAGTTTCGCCGGGCGCGAACCGGACAACTTCCGCACGGATGTCTTGTGCCGGGGCGGCGCCCGCAAGGATCGAAAGGATGAGCGCGAGAAGTGGTCGCACTATTCGAATGTCGCAAGGCAGCCAGCGGCCACTGCAGATGGTTGTCGACAGGTACAACAAGGCATCCCCCATTCAGATCACCACGGAGGATAGAACGTGTTGCACGCACCTTCCGCACCCGCGAAATACGATATACGAAAGGACGTTAAAGACCCAGGACGGTATTGCAACGGCAGGAACATGCACACACGTATCCATCAGGTCGCACCGAATACCCAACCTCCGCGGTGACGCGTCACTTCTTGGGGCGGACCGTAATAGACGATCGACCATCAACCTCATCGGCCATCTGGCCAAGGTAGATCGTGCGCATCTCGTGCGGCGGCTTGGTCGGGAGAACCTCGGCAAGTTCGAGAGAGTATCTGTCGTTCTCGGGGAATTCGAATTGACCCGTGACGTAAATACAGAGACGGCGTTGATTGTTCTCTGCGACAAAGGGTTCCACCACGTAGAAAAATCCAGCGCCTTGAACATTGCAGGCTAGCCTTAGGAGCGCTGTGTCACCTTCAAATGTGCCGCTCGCTTCAATCGTCTCCCACACCTCTGGGATGCCGTGCTGGGTATTGTGCGCGACCAGATCTTTTCCAACCAGATGCTCACCACCGCCGCCGAAATGGTCGCTGTAAGCCAGTTTCATGGAGTCGGACGCATCCCGAATAATGCCGCGCCGGTCCAGAACAAATGCGGGGAACATGTCGTTCTTTATCAGAGAATCTAGCCGACAATCCCTCACCGCCTCCTCACGCGACGCCGCAATCTTGATGATCGCGCGCATGATTGCCGGCCGCGGCTCGACCAGTCCGCGTTCCCATCGGCTCACGGTGCCCTGATCGACATCGAGCGCCTCTGACAGTTCCGCCTGTGTCAGGCCGAGGCTGCGCCGCCAGGATCTGATGTCGTAGGAGTTCATGACAGTTAGTTAGCTCCTTCCCCAAGGCGGAGCAAGAGACGCAGAGGATCACGACGTTGATGCGGAGCAGAGGAAAATCAAAAGCTAGAGGCTTGCCGATTAGCCATTGAGCTCCAATAACTGCTCTTGAGAAGCTGCATCGCAGCGCTTGACTACATTGGCAATGGCCGGTTTGGGCCGTTACTTCCAAGTAAGCACGCGTGCGGCTAAGTGCGACAACGCTTCTGACAACTGTATCTACCACAAAGACGTAGGCCTGAGACCGTCAGCAACATGTCCCTCAACCTCTGCAAGGGCCAGTTCTTTCCAGTCGGCCCTTAGTTGACCTCCTGTTATGCAGCCTCCAGCTCGAAGGATGTTCAGAGCCGGTCTGCTCAAACACTTCGTCGGCGCGATCCAATTCGCCTAGGTACCGCTCGATGGCTTTGTCGATCTCACCCAACTTCTGGCGCAGCTTGCCACGCGTATAGTTCTTGGCCTTGGAATTCACCGCCTTGAACCGACTGCCATCGATAGCGACCTCGTCACCATCAAGTAGGTCCATATTCCGACACAACGCCACGAACTGCTGACACACTTTGCGGATCGCAGGACGGTCGACATAAACCAAGCATCCGCTTTTCTGGTTCTTTCGGCCAGGATCCAGTGGTTTGAATCGGGCGCATAAGGTCTCTCTAACCATATTTGACCATGAGACCTGCCAAACCGTCTTTTGCTCGAACAAAGAGCTCTTCACCTTCCACGTCAATTGGGGAGATCACTGACGGTCGTCGATGCTTCATATTCCATAGTGTCGCCCTAGCCAGATTTATGCAGTAGTGATGATTAGTGTTTCGGATTTATCGCAAACCTGACATTCGCCGCGGTACAGAATTATTACACAATGGGCTCGAAGCCGCCGTTCGCCGCAAAGGCTACCAAGGTCCGCTAAGGGCCGGTCAGGTCGATCCCGAAACCTCGGCCTTTGTGAAACTATCTCCGGGGATCCTTCAGGTTTCGGATCAATCCGTTTTTTCTTTCCACTCGCCGACAAGGAGATCGGCACCCAAAGGTGCATAATGCAATAGTCCCTGACAGTATAATTACGACCTTGCTCGGTCGCATTCCTCGCAGATTAAGGCACGTAAATCGCCCTAGATTTTTGTGTACTTTGGAGTGAATGGCGATGGTTCAGAGCAATCTTCTTCAAGCAATGCTTGAGGCAATCTGGGGGGTCTACGAGGCCGAAGCTGATCCGCAGGGACCCTATACGGCCCAAACACTCAGGGTGACGCCATCGCCGACGAGATTTGAACAGGTGCTGCCGTGTCTTTTTGATGAAGGCATTCGCACGGTCCTGGCGGGTAGCGAACACCCTGTAGCGCGCGCCGCGCTTAAGGCACACAATCTGCTGCCTTGGGGTTCAAACCCTGTTGAAGGGCAAACTGAACAGACGATTGCCGAGATGATCAGCGTGGCCACGCTGATGGGGCCAGACGGTCCGATCCCGGCACCGGACGTGAGGTTGGGCTTGGTCTATATGCGGCCAGAATCTTATTATCCGCTGCATCTTCATGATGCCGATGAGACCTATGTCATTATTGCGGGGCAGGCCCTTTGGATTGCTGGCGATGATATCCGGATGCGGGGGGCTGGCGACATGATCCATCACCCCAGCCAAATGCCGCATGCCTTCAAGACCGGGCCTGAAGGATTTCTCGCGATCTGGCGCTGGAGCGGAGATATCAACACGGAGTCGTATGCCTTCGTCGAGGATCAGGTGGCGGATCTGCAATCCGCAGGAGCAGTTGCCTGAACCCCAATTAAGTCCAATTGGCACCCTTCAAAACCTAGACTTTGAACTTGCGGGAACGGGGCAACGTTAATCGCTCTGACTCGGTTGGATAAATTCGGCGCAGGCTAACGCGGTTGTTGATCTTTGGATTTACAGACCGACGATGGGTCTACAAATGCTGCGCGGTGCATTAATGTCAGCAATGCAAAAGCAGCACTGCAGCGCTGAAGACTGGTGCCAAAGTCCGCAATGGGCCGTCCCTGCTGGCGCAACACGATCCGTTGGCTGAACACGCTGCGACCGATCAAATGTTGGCAGAGAGCCTGCTTTACAGAGTTTCTGCAACACAGTTGATATCTGCTATCGAGATAGATGGTTTGACCTCAACCTTCACGTTCGGCCTTTTTACGTGCCAGTTTACGCTGACGACTAATGGCTTCTTTTTTCTCGCGCGCCTTGCTAACTGACGGCTTCTCGAAATGTTCTTTGAGCCTCATTTCTCGGAATACACCTTCACGCTGCAGCTTTTTCTTGAGCGCCCGAAGCGCTTGATCCACGTTGTTATCACGAACACTTACTTGCATTTTAGTTCTGCTGCTTTCCTAGAAATTATCAAATACGACTTGCCAGCAAATATTGGCAATATCAAACAATAAAATATTCTCAGTGAGAATTGGGTTGCCGTGTCCTGCTATGCTTTCTGCTCAGCAAATTCGTCAGCTGACAGATCATAACGCGGTTCAGTGAACATGCCCTTTTTCACACATGCTGTCCCAATTACCGCTATCTGTAAGCGGCACTGTAGCGTCGCAGTCTCGCCCTGGGTCCGGTTCGGGCCGAATGCATCCTCAAATTGTGGCTATTGGCGGAGGCTTACGGCGCTTGCCTGAAACTGCATTGCCTGCAATTGCCGCAAGCAGCACGGCACCTCCGATCAGCGTATTGAAGGTTGCTGTTTCACCAAGGAAGAGCCAGACCCAAAGCGGGCCAAGCAGAACCTCGGCCAGCGACAGCAGGGCAAGTTCAGCAGCAGGGAGGCTGCGTGACCCGAGCGTGTACAGGATCAATCCCGCACCCACCTGAAAAACGCCCATACCCATGGATATCGCGCCGTCGTTCAAGCTAAGAGCAAGGGATAGTCCCGAGAATAGGCATATACCAACTGTAACGACGATCGCGAACACGCTGGACAGGAATACCGATGGGAGCATTTCACCCGCTCGCCCCCATCGCAGAGTAACGGTGAAAACGGCGAAGCCAAACGCCGAACCTAGTGCAGCGAGGCTACCTTTCAGGACGACGCTACCGGATTTATCGGCCACCATGATCGTGATCCCGCCAATGGCAACGGCAATCGCGATCAATGTCGCGGTACGCACACGCTCGCCCAGAACGATCCGCCCCAAGACCGCCGTCATGAAGGGTGATGTCGCAAAAAGCAGCATTGCATTCGCGACCGAGGTATTCTGGATCGCGTATATCGCGCCCGAATAGGCAGCAACCAGTGAAAGTCCGGCGATCACAGCGGGAAAGCCTGTGCGGCGGATTTGGGCAAAAGGGCTTTCGCCCGACCGGACCCGAATGACGACGTAAAGAAAAAGCGTCATGCTGATCGACCGATAGAGCAGAATCTGCCACACAACGGCGTCTTCTATCATGCGAATGCCAAGACCGACCGTTGACCACAGAACCCCAGCCGCAAACACGAAAACCACACCATACTTGTGGGCATCCTCTGTGGAGGTGGGAGGTGCTAGAGATGTCATATCGGGCCATTCAAAGAGGTCTTTGTTGCACGATAGCCTCTCGGGAAAATCTCATATCCTTCATATGCGACATTCAGGCCGCGTGATTGAACTTGACCGCAAAGCTCCTATCTGATCGAACTCGGCAACCGACGCGTGGCCAATGGCTGCTTTCAGGTAAGCTGCGTCGTAGCATCGCTACCCTCGACGAACGGCGGCTTTGGGCCGTCCTCGTCGAAGGCCATGCCGCCTGATGGCCAAAATGCTGCGACCGATCTATTGGCGGCAAGGAGCCCGTTTTGACGGATGCTGCATGGTGCCTGAATGCCCGCATTTTCAGAAGACAAACCAAAAAAGTAGCAAAGCTGTCTTAATCCGAGTTACGGTGAATATATGGCAACCAAGAAGTTAAAGAGAAATGCTTAGCAATTTGAACTGGCCCGCAATCGAAGGCACCGCTTCTGTTGCCGGAGCGATTGGTGTTGTTATCTCTATCATTTTCTTGATCTATGAAGTGCGTCACAATGCACGCGCGATTGAGGGTGCCACTGTCCAGTCATTGATGACGCTTGAACGGGAGGTTTTTGGCCTTCTCGCTGAGAACGCCGAGCTGATGACCAAGGGCGGCGCAAACCCCACCGAGCTCACTGAAGTCGAGCAGTATCAGTATGAACGCGGCGTTGGGACCTACTTCTCATTGATCTACTCCGCCTACATGCAACATGAACGCGAATTGGTGGAAGATGAGGTCTGGGACGCCTATTTGAACGCTCTTGCGCGCCATATGCAGGCACCCGGCTTCGCCGAGGCTTGGCTACGTATTGGCGTCGGTTACCCAAAAAGCTTCCAAGATTTAATTAGAGAGCGATTTCCAGAGCAACCCGAAACCAAGAGCATGACATGACAGCAAAGAGCAAGGGGCAGACACTCCTCGAAAACGCATATAAACTTGCGACACCGCAGGACAACAAAGTCTACTACGACGAGTTCGCTGAGACATATGACGACGAATTCGCACGCGCTTTGGGCTGGGAATACCCCAATGCTATTGCAACTTTGTACCGGGAAAATGCTGATACTGACCATGTACCTATCGCTGATATCGGCTGCGGAACCGGCCTAGTAGCGGAGGCATTGGCGGTAAGCCCCGAACAGATTGACGGCATTGATATCTCTGAAGAGATGTTGGCAATCTCGCGCAGCAAGGCACTATACAGGAAGACGATCCAAGCCGATCTGATGGCCGACCTTGGCCCCATCAAGAACGCCTATGGAGCGGTTGTGTCTGCTGGAACGTTCACGTCCGGGCATTTAGGACCAGCCCCACTCGAAAGCCTTCTCGACATTGCTCGACCGGATGCGCTTTTTATCATCGGAGTTAACAAGACATTCTACTTAGAGGCTGACTTCGACCCAGTGATCCGCGACCTTGAAGCGCGCGGCGCAATTACGGACCTGACTTTGGTTGAAGTTCCCATGTACAACAAGGCAGGCCATGATCATTCGTCCGATCAAGCTTATGCTCTGTGCTACCGAAAACGTCAGTTTGGCTGACGCGGGATAGCAATATGTCGGTGCCAAAAACCGAAAGCCGTCATTGGCGCAATTGCAGCTAAAGCTAACTCAGTCCGCGAACCGTGAATTCGCAAACCTCTTGATTTCGCGGTTGCGGCGAATGGCCGGTCTGGCGGGCCGCAGTGCGGCATGAGCGACGATGGGCGAATGGCCGGTATGGGCCGTCCTCGTCGAAGGCCATGCCGCCTGATGGCCAAAATGCTGCGACCGATCTAATGGCGGCAAGGAGCCCAAAGTGCTGATTTTCTGCTCCTGCGCCCAATGGCCGTTCCTGGTGAATAGGAACTGCGCTTTGGCAGTTTCGTCGGCTTATGTCGGTTTTGTCTAAGTATCACGTTCTTCGGCGTCATTTACTGACTCCAAATTACCTTGCGTGGGAAAATTGGGATGTCACAAATCTTTAGCGAATTTCTACATTCGGCTGATGCTGACAACATTCCAGAAGAGATGCTTGGACTTGGCCGAAAGTGGCTGTTGGATCTTCTTGGGGTCGCGGCCGGAGCAACAGAAACGTCGATGTCGCGCATTATGCGTAACCACGCGGCCGAGCATTTCGCGCCAGGGCAACGCAAGGTTCCGATGCTCTTTGATGGACGGCTGGTCAGTCCGGCTGGGGCAGCGCTTGCAGGGGGCATTACAATTGATGCCCTGGATGCACATGACGGTCACAAGCTGACGAAAGGCCATGTGGGCTGTGGGGTGTTACCTGCGCTGTTGTCATTCACGCAAGCCGAGCAGCTCAAAGACGACAGAGCGTTTCTTGCGTCCTTGGTCGTCGGCTATGAGATCGGGACGCGTGCCGGGATCGCACTGCACCGTACCGCGTGTGACTATCACACCTCGGGTGCTTGGATCACCATTGCGGCTGCCGCCCTTGGAGCGCGGACCTTGGGGCTGGGTAGCGCCGAGACCCGTGAGGCGATTGGCATTGCCGAATACCACGGACCACGCAGCCAAATGATGCGGGTCATTGACGCGCCAACAATGGTGAAGGATGGCTCTGGCTGGGGCGCAATGGCGGGCGTATCGGCAGCCTACCTTGCTGCAGAAGGGTTTACAGGAGCGCCGGCAGTTACCGTTGAAGGGGATGACGTTTCTGACCTGTGGGATGATTTGGGACAGATTTGGCGCATCACGGAACAATACTACAAGCACTACCCTATTTGCAGGTGGGCGCAGCCGCCGGTTCAGGCTGTTCTTGATCTCAAGCTAGCCCATAACTTGAGCTCTGAAGAGGTCGAGAGGATCGAAATCACTACCTTCCACAACTCAAAACGTCTTGCCAAGCGAGCACCAGTAACTACCGAAGAGGCTCAATACTCTACCGCCTATCCGACTGCAGTTGCCATGGTTCGTGGACGGGTTTCACCTGATGACGTAATGGAGCACAGCTTCAGCGACCCGGAAATCAAACGACTTGCTGATGGCATGACAGTGATTGAGAGCGACACCTACAACGCGGCATTCCCTGCCAACCGCATTTCGAGTGTCATGTTGACCCTTAAAAATGGTCAAAAGCTCACCTCTGGTGACACCGAGGCGCTTGGTGATCCGGAAAACCCAGTTACGGAAGAGGAAGTCAAAGCAAAATTTCATGCCTATGCACGACCCAAACTAGGGAATGACCGGGCGGACGGATTGGAAACAGCAGTTGGTCAACTGGGCAACGGAGAGGGATTAGGGGCTCTTCAATCACTAATCTTTGCGCCGGTTCAAACTTAGGAACGCGGAGACACCGAAACGATGAAAATTTCCATAGCGCAGGTTGATGCAAGTCTGGCAGGAACGGATAACCGTTTTCGATTGCTTGAGGCGCAAACCAGACAGGCTGCAATTGAGGGCGCAAACCTATTGGTTTTTCCAGAATTGTATTTGTCCGGCTACAACGTCGGTGAAGCTCAGCACCGATACGCTGAGGCGCAAGACGGGAACTTCGCACAACAGGCTCAATCTCTTGCAAAAGAACTCGGCCTCGCCATTGCCTACGGATACCCCGAAAGGGATGGCGACACCGTCTATAACTCAGTCATTTTCATCGACAACCACGGCAGGATACTGGCAAACCATCGCAAAACGGTTTTGCCACCTGGGATGGAGCATGACTGGTTCGCAACAGGGTCTGGATTCTCCCTTTTCCAATTTGAGGGCGCAACGCTTGCTATGATAATTTGCTATGAGTGCGAGTTCCCCGAAATCGTGCGGAGCGTAGTGCTAGGTGGCGCGGAAATTGTCATCGTTGCGACGGCAGGTGGCAAAGATTGGGAGCAAGTGCCGAATTTCGTCGTCCCATCACGCTCCTACGAAAATGGCGTGTTCATGGTTTATGCCAATTACTGCGGCGCGGAAAACGGCCATGGGTTCTGCGGCTTGAGTTGCATTGTCGACCCCTTCGGCACAGACTTGGCCCGCGCTGGCAAAGCTGAAGACGTTATTTCGGCCGATCTCGATCTTGGACTGATCGCAAAAGCCCGCTCGCAGGTGCCATTTCTTAGGGATTTCAGAGAGGCCCTTTTCAACCCGAGCTAGCCGACATTCGGCTTTCGCTGGATAGTCAAAAGCCTGTTGCCAAAACCTGACATTGGTCCAAACGCAGCGAAAGCTCATTTCGTCCCGCAGAGTGACCTGTGACCTGTCGTTTAGTCATTTTCATTGACCAAAATAGGTGCTGTGGCTTACCTTACATCATCTATAAATTCGTCGTTGGAATTTGAGTTCTTCAAAATGCTTCAACCAGTAGCCATACTCGCGCTGATTTCAGGCCTCTTCTATTGCGTTGCCATGATCGCAATGAAGTCACTTGCTGAGCTTCCGACTCTTGGCTTAGCTCTTATAATTGCGGCCGCGCTCTTAACAGCAGCCACATTTGAGGTATTCGCGCTCAGAAATGAACGGCTCGGACTGATCTACGTTGGAATTTTGGGGGCTGAAGTAGTGTTCCTTGGCGCATTTTCCGTACTTCACTACGATGAAACTTACACCTTTAGAGAGTTATCAGGGATGGGCTTGGTGCTGGTCGGGACAGCAATTGCTTGGACCTGATGCGCGATGTTTGGCGGTATATCCGCGACGACCTTTGTTTCCGCGTACAGCTTAACTCGGTCCCAATTGTCTGCTTCTATCCGCTTAGCGGAGTTTGATTTGTCCGAAACCTGCGCCCTCGAATAGCCGTGGTTTGGGTAACGCGCGGACGGTATCAGTTAACTATAAGAATTGGAGACCACTTGTGGATGTGCCAACCCTGAAAACGCAAAGGCTTCTGCTACGTCCCTTTTCGGATGACGACATTGAGCCCATGGTCAGGGGCATTTTCGGAAATCCAAATGTCATGGCGATGCTGCCTCATGATCCCCAGACAGATGACGAGCGCAGGGTCTATGCTCGGGAATACATCGACTTGTACATGGCGCAATGGTCCGATGAAGACTTTGGCGGATGGGCGGTTTGCTCGAACTCAGAAGCAATCGCGCCATTGGGGGAATTGCTGGGCTTCTGTGGCTTTGAGCCGGGGCATATCGATGGGTACCGCCTTGAGCTAGGCTATGGCTATAAGCAAGAGAGTTGGGGTAAGGGTGTTGGCCTTGAGGCGGCGATTGCCAGTCGCGAATGGTTTTTGTCTCAGGAGCGGTGGAATCGTTTCTACGCGTCATTCGTACCTGGAAATACGGGGTCAGAGCGAATAATCCAGAAGATCGCTATGAAGTACCTTGGAGAGAGGGACCTGTGGGGTTCGGTTGAAAAAGGTATCGGACTGCGTCCCGTATATACTTTTGAAAAACCTGTCGCTTAACGAATTCTGCCAGCCATCTAGTTAAGAATTGCACCTAGCCCCAGCGCGTAGAAATACACTGAAACTCATGCGCTACGGTCATCGGCAAGAACTGTCGATTTCAGTACGGCACGTCGAAGCGGACATTTGTGCACCCGCAGCGAAGTTCTGCTTTGTCCCGCGTAGCCGCCGCTCGCCCTCCGATTTGACGATGATTTTGTTTGCAAACGCAGCGAACGGCAGTAACGAGACCACTCTACCAGTTTTCTGCATCGCGGCGAACGTCCGCTATTATATGTGGATTAGGATCTGATCGCCCGAGCGATTTCAAAATTGAGCGTTGATATTCAGTTCAGACGCTGTCCCATAATCGGAAATACTAGCGTTGTGTGCTATCCAGAGGTCGAACGGTATCGTCGAAAACGACATGCCTTTTTCGAAATGTCGTTCCTTCGATACAGTGCGGTTCTCTGATCCGATCCATGCGGAAATGCCGGAAATCGTCACGCGCTGGATCCCAAGCTACCAGATACCAAAGCGGCGGCAGGATCAGCATCGCTTGTGGCTCAACCGTTCGTATGCTGCTCACACCTTTTACATCGCAATAATCGAACTGCAAATACAATCGATGAAGGAAAGCTACCTCGAATTCGGGGAGCAAGGCGGGGTCCATTGTGCCAATGTTGGACCTGTCCACCTGCGGGGCTAATTCTCCGATATACAGGCAGTCCAGAAAATCCCTTAGATCGGTAATTTTGTCTGACGGCAGTGCCTTTTCGATCTTTGCAAGTCCGGCATCAGCGAAGCTTGAAAATGGAAGGTTTCCTGCCGCACGCATAGACGCGACACTGATTAAGAGCGCAAACACCTCGGTCACGGAAAGACGTGGCGCGGTCTGAACTGAACGCGGATCAAGTTGCAGTCCTCCGCCGCGACCGGGTTCGGAATGAATGACAAAACCCTGATCCCGTAGCGCACTAATATCGCGCAACAAGGTGCTACGCGATGCCCCGACCTGTTCGGTAAGCGCGGCAATGGTTGATGATCCATTGCGACGTAGGCTGCGTATGATGGCTTCTTGGCGAAGGCGTACATTCATTTTGTTTGTACCATCGATCAAAGGTGTCAGATTTTGATACCATTACATCATAGGTCACGAATGTCGACGCCAGTAGGGCGTTTGACACAAACCGAGTAACCAACCGAGCATCAGGTGTAGCGTCGCTATCTGAGTGCCCCGAATAAGCAGAAATGGCATATTAATGTTTTATCCTAATGACTTCCCCCAACCTACCATGATCGCAGTCAATGGTGTGGAACTAGAAGTCTTCGAAGCTGGAAGAGAAAATGCAGGGAATCCGATCGTGCTATGTCACGGCTGGCCAGAGCATGCATTTTCATGGCGTTACCAAGTGTCCGCGCTTGCGGCCGCTGGCTATCACGTCATTGTCCCCAATCAACGTGGTTATGGTCATTCGTCGCAACCGACTGACGTCACCGCATATGATCTCACACATCTGACTGGTGATCTTGTCGCGCTGCTTGATCACTTTGGATACGATGATGCCGTTTTCGTTGGTCATGACTGGGGTGCGAATGTTGTTTGGGGGATGGCGTTGCTGCACCCCAAGCGCGTGAGCAAGGTCATCGCTCTGGCGCTTCCTTATCAAGAACGCGGAGAGACACCGTGGGTCGAATTGATCGAGAGTTTTATGGGGCCAGATAACTACATGGTGCATTTCAACCGCAAGCCCGGCGTGGCAGATGCGGTTCTGGAGGCCAACCGGCGGCAGTTTCTGCAAAACCTCTACCGCAAAAATGAACCTTTGCTGCCCCCAGAACCGGGGATGATGATGATCAATCTGGCCGAGTCCGAAACGGCAGCCGGTGAGCCACTCTTGAGCGATGACGAGCTGTCTGTGCTCGACAAAGCATTCGAAGTCTCTGGCTTCACGGGCAGCATCAACTGGTATCGAAACCTAGATCGCAACTGGCATCTTTTGGCGGAGGTTGATCCTATTGTTTTGCATCCTGCGCTGATGATTTATGGAGAATATGACGTGATCCCAAAATCGCCAAACCTGAGTGATTTTGTGCCAAACGTTGACGTTGTCAGCATTGACGCAGGCCACTGGATTCAAGAAGAAAAGCCAGAAGAGACGACCAAAGCAATCCTGGACTGGCTCGCGTAAATCAGAGCAAGCTAACTTTCGATAAAACACCACGATAGTTGCGCCCATCATCAAGAATGGTGGGCGCACATCTCCGTAAAGGGAAAGACAATGCAAGACCCTGCCTTTTTCCCCACGCAAGATGCGTTTAACGATTGGATGGAAGACCATTGTACCAGTGCCGACGAACTGTGGGTGGGGTACTATAAAAAGAACACCGGGCGTCCGAGCATATCCTGGTCTGCATCCGTTGATGTCGCGCTATGTTTTGGCTGGATCGATGGCATCCGAAAATCGATTGATGATCAGAGCTACAAAATCCGCTTTACCCCGCGCAAACAGAAAAGCGTTTGGAGTGCGGTTAATGTTCAAAAAGTCAATGTGCTGATCGGTGCTGGAAAGATGAAGCCAGCGGGATTGCAGCTCTTTCACTCCAGAAGCGACAAAGAAGGCTACACATCGCAGAGCAGAAATATGCTGCTCGACCCCGCGTTTGAGGTCCAGTTCATGGCAAACCAAACCGCGTGGGCCTTCTTTTCCAGTTTGGCACCTTCCTACAAGCGGGATTCAATCTGGTGGGTGATGAGCGCCAAAAGGGAAGAAACGCGGCAGAAACGATTTAGCATTCTGATGGTATCATCCCATGACGGGCTAAAGATTCCAATGTTGCGGAAATAGACAAGCCTAACACGACCTCGCTTGCGGCAAAGCAGCCATTGGTCGAACCACCGCTAACGGCGGCTTCGTCCCGCAGAGCGGGCCTCTAAATGTCAGGTCTTGATGGCCGCTTCAGGGAAGGGGCATAGAGAAATTCGGTAAAGTAGGTCAATAATATTGACTTATCGTATAATAGTCATTACGTCGTGCATTGGGCCGGTCACGCGTCTTGCTCACATTTTTATTTTACATAATAAATCTTATGCGCCCAAATATAATACTATATTTGGAGTTGCAATAGTATATTATTAATAGCATGCTGGGGCATCCCTTCTGATAAGGATGGTCTCCATGTTAGGTTCACTCAGAATATGCTTTCTTTCTGCCGTGATGGCACTGTGTTTTACCAACGTCGGGTTTGCGACCCGTGCCAATGCTCAAACCTACCAGATCGATTGCGCAATCCTTTTGTGCTTGTCGGGAGGCTGGCCGGCATCAGCTCCATGTACACGCGCGCGCGCGGAATTCATCCGGCGCATCACTCCTTGGCCCGTTGAGCCTCCATTGCAGATTTGGCGTTGTCCTATGGGTGCCTCATACCAGACCGACCGAACGGAAAGCCACTTTGGTCGAATCTATGATATATTATCGGATGAACGAAAGGACCTTCCGCTTCAATCGGTGCCAATGATGGATGGAAGCTTTGCGCCAATACTTGAGCACGTAATTCTGCGAAGAAATGAAAACCCCAGTGTTTTGGCCCAAGGCGATTTTGCTCCCCGTCTGGTTCAAGATCGCGCTGACATAGATATCAGCGGTCCAGAATTCAATTTCGTACGCTCCATCCGAGTCTTTGATGTTCGGTACGCCCGTCAACATGAATCTGGGCGCGATGGCGACTGCAATCGTTCGGCGAACATTTATTTGGGAACCTACAAAACACAAGGCGACTTTTTTTGGTCGCGATCATCTCCACAGGCCCTGCCGGACGCCCACCTTGGCTTAGAGCGTTGGGGGTCAAATTGCCCAAGTATTTATCATCGTTCTGTCTTTGTGGAATGGCGTGATTATGTCGGCAATTATGGGTTCGAACAGGTCAACTACTGACCGCGCATAGTAGGCACTATGTTAAATAAGTCAGTAATACTAACCCTATTTTCATAGATTTGCGTCAATCCACTTTGACATTATCGTACGATCTCTAAAGCATTCCCGCGGCACTTCGCGTCGCTTCATGCGCGCAATTCGCTCGGCAAAGCCCACCTGTTTTGAACTTGGGTAGTTCGAAAACTGCCCGGTTTGTTTCGCGATCTTGTGCGTATCAATCCAACGGGAAAGCGCGTAGCGATTCTGCTGAACATCCCAAGGGAGAACAACGCCAGTGCGCGTAGAGATTTGCCGCGCATAGGCCAGCTGTTTTCCGGTAACTGGAACCTGGTGGTAGTCGTTAGATGGCGTCGACGGCGCACCCGTCTGTTGGGTAGCACTCATGGGAATCTCTCCTTAGTGTGATTTCTACCCAATATAGAACATTACAAGAACAAATCAAGATATAGTAGATAGTATCTATAAGTTCACATTATCTAGTGCGTAGTTGAGCAACAACTTGCACTGATCGGGACTGCAGGTCTCTAAAATCTTCTGCCGTACGACTTTCAAATCTCAACGTCTGTATTTGAACGTAACGGATCTCTGATTGACCTATCGCACCTTTGGGCCTCCAATGTGTTACGTTTGGGAGGGTCAAATGAAAGCTGATGTTCAGGTTGCGGTCGTTGGGGGCGGCATCGTTGGTGCGTCGGTGCTGTATTGGCTCGCAAAGATGGGTTGGACTGACAGCCTATTGATCGAGAGCCGCGAATTGACGTCTGGATCAACTTGGCACGCCGCAGGAAATACGACTTATTTCGGTCCTTATGCTGCGATGACACCGTTGTTCGCAGACCAAGAAGCCATGATCGAAGGCTATGGCGGCAAAGCCGTTGCGGCGACCATGGGTGCGCCTTCGGCCACGCCACCACCAAAAATTTGACCAGACATCTCTTCCAGAAAGAACAAGGGGAACTGAAGTGGTTCAGAACAATATTGCTAACGCCATTGCTGCGTTAAAAGACCTACTGGGTGAGCGCCTTTCAACCGGAGACTCCATCCGGGAAATTCATGGCCGTGACGAGGCTTATTCTAAACCGGCACTGCCGGATGCCGTGGCATTTCCCGAAAGCACTGAAGAGGTTTCTGCGTTGATGAAGGTTTGTTCAGAATACCAGGTTCCCGTTGTACCTTTCGGCATAGGCACGTCACTTGAGGGCCATGTTATTCCGATCCACGGTGGGATCAGTGTCGACACGAGCCGAATGAACAAGGTTCTCGAAATCCACGAAAGCGACTTGGATGCTGTTGTACAGCCCGGTGTCACCCGGACCCAGCTGAACGAAGACTTGCGTGCTACTGGATTGATGTTCACGGTCGATCCAGGTGCAGACGCCACACTTGGCGGGATGGCTGCGACCCGGGCCTCGGGAACCAACACCGTTCGATACGGATCCATGCGCGAAAATGTGCTAGCACTTGAGGTTGTTTTGCCTGACGGAACGATCATCAAAACTGGTTCGCGGGCGCGTAAATCTTCGTCCGGATACGATCTGACACACCTATTTGTTGGCTCGGAAGGGACGCTGGGGATCATCACACAGCTGACAGTACGCCTGTTTGGCCATCCGGACACAATCCTCGCCGCCACCTGCGCGTTTGATAGTGTCGATGATGCGGTGAATACTGTGATTATGGCTATTCAAATGGGGCTCCCTCTGGCTCGGGTTGAGCTTCTGGATGAGTTGCAAATGAAAGGGATGAACATCTTCAATCCCGATCTGAACCTGCCCGAGACGCCGCATTTGTTCCTCGAGTTTCATGGCTCCGATGCTGGCGTGAAAGAGCAGGTAGAGCTGTTTGAAAGTGTAGGCGAAGAATTTAGCGTCTCGGGCTTCGAATGGGCGACCAAGGCGGAAGATCGCAATCGTCTGTGGGAAGCCCGCCACAATGCCTACTATGCTGCAAAGTCACTACGTAAGGGTTGCGACGGCGTCGTCACTGATTGCTGCGTTCCAATTTCGGCGCTGGCCGAATGCATTGCACGAACCAAAGAGTTGGTAAGCGAAGCAGGTCTAATTGCTCCTATCGTAGGACATGTCGGAGACGGAAACTTCCACCTGCTTATTTTGTTCGACCCAAGCGATTCCGAAGAGCTCATTGAGGCAAAAGCGCTGGCCGCACAGGTTAATCATGTGGCACTTTCCTTCGGCGGGACGGTGACTGGAGAGCATGGCATAGGGACCGGCAAGATGGGGTACATGGCTGAGGAACACGGCGCGGCTTATGCGCTAATGGCAACCCTGAAACGCGCAGTCGATCCCAAGAACCTTATGAACCCGGGCAAGGTAGTCGCTATTAACTGAAAAACTGTCCCTAGAGTCCGTACAAATCTACAGCGGCTACAACGTGCCACATGACGTGCAGCAGCCTACGGTCACGCAGTACCGACCGGAACCTGATCTGGCAGAACGTCGCTTGGACGGCTGTCGATGTAGCCTTTCAACACAGCCTGAACATGGGCGGCTCCGGGCGCGTCAAACAAGTTCACCATTTCGTCTGGATCCTTTTCAAGGTCGTACATTTCACCGGCGCCTGAGATCAAATCCATGGTCAGTTTATGTGTCCGCGTGCGCACTGTCCGCAACTCCAACGCCACGCCAACGCGGCCCGGCAAAAGCCCCCATTCGTTGCGCGCGAAATCGCGGGTTGCGTCGCCTTCGATGAGGGGGCGCAGGCTTTCGCCGTGCTGAGAGAGATGCGCATCAGCCCCACCGTAATCAAAGAAGGTCGGCCCAAGATCGAGGGTCGAGACGGGTTCATCGACAACTTTACCCGCGGGCACACCGGGGCCTTTGACGATCATCGGTACCTTCAACAGCCCTTCGTAGTGCATTGGCCCTTTCAGGATCAACCCGTGGTCGCCCATCCAGTCGCCGTGGTCCGAGATGTAGATGACGATGGTGTTCTCATCGAGGCCTTCTTCCATAAGCGTGTTCATGATCCGCCCGACCTGATGGTCAATAAACGCGATCTGGCCATAGGTGTTGGCGATAATCTCGCGCAACTGTTCATCTGTTTGTGGCGGGATGCGGCTGTAGGCTTTGCGGATGTCGGCGAACTTCGGATCGGCTGGCTCACCCTCCATCGCGGCCTCGTGCCACCAGGGCTTGCCTTCATAGGATCGTGAGCGGTTTTCGGGCAGATCGACGTCTGCCGGATCATGCAGCCGCGACCATGGTTCGGGGCAATCAAACGGGTGGTGTGGATCGGGGAAGCTAATCCAAGTGCAGAACGGTTTTTCGTCATCCCGCCCATGTCGCAGCCATTCAATCGCGCGATCCGCTGTCCATGGTGTGTTGTGATAGGCCACGGGCAGTTTGGAATGCCAGACTTGTGCCGCCCCCTTGGTATCACCCGCGTTTTCCCACATCAGCTTGGTGCGTTCATCACCTTTGCCGTCCATATGGTAGAAACGTTCATAGTGCTGGCCCGCAGGTGGCTTTTCGGGCGCCCACCAGTTGTGACCGACCAGCATCAACTCAACATGTTCGAAACCCATATAGGGTCCGTACCAAGTGTCGGGGTAGCTGGCCGAAGACCGCAGGCACTCAGGCGTGCCGGTCGGCTCGTAGGTATGGTAGGTCGAAAAATGCGCCTTGCCGAAATAGCTGGTCTGATACCCTGCCGCAGCCATTGAACCGGCAAAGCCCTTTTCACCAATCTCGGGCGGCAGATCGATCCCGTTGTCATGGACCCCGTGTGTGCGGCACAGCTGGCCTGTCAGGATCGATGCACGGGCAGGCTGGCAAACGACTGACGGCGTGATGCAGGCATCAAATACGGTCCCCTCAGTGGCCAGTTGATCCAAATGCGGCGTCTTAATCTTGCGCCCCTTAAAGCCCATGAAATCGGCACGGTGTTGGTCAGCTGAAATCAGGATGATGTTGGGTCTGCTCATTGCGCGTCTTTCTTAGGTTTTCGTCCCGAGAAGATAATCACGGCGACGGACATGAGAATAAAGATCAAAGCGATTGGGTTGTTAAAGAGGAAAAACGGATCGTTGCCTGTCGCGGAATAGGCCTGACGGGCGGTTTCCTCGAGATTTCGCCCTAGAATAAAGGCGATGATGAAAGGTAACGGGGATATCGTCAGAACCCGCATGATGTAGCCTAGCACGCCAAAGCCAAGGGCAAACCAGATAGCTTCGAGCCGCGTTTCTTGGACGTAGATAGCAGTAAGGGTAAGCAAAAGTACTGCAGGCAGCAAAAGCGATTTGGGGATATTGATCATGAACCCCATGGACCGCATGAAAACGCCGCCAATTGTCCAGTTGAAAAAGTTGGCGATGGTCATGCAAGTGAACAGACCGAAGGCGACAACCAGTTCAGGGTTCAGGATATCGGGTGAGAACCGGAACACGGCTGGGCCCGGGTTGAACCCGCCGATGGACTCCGCGGCGAGGATCAAGAACACCGCTGCCGCGTTGCCCGGAATACCAAGCGAGAGGACTGGGATCAGGTTTGCTCCAGAAACCGCACTGTTGGCGGCCTCTGTTGCGGCTATCCCTTCGGGCGCGCCTTCTCCAAAGTCGGGCGCACCGACCGGTTTCGATTTCTGATGCTGCATACGCCCGGACGAATAGCCAAGCGTTGCTGCGAGCGTGGACCCAACGCCCGGTAGCGCGCCGATGACTGTTCCGATCAAGGCCGAACGCGCGATGAACGGGGAAAGGCGTTTGATATCGACCCAATGGAGTTTTTGATCACCTTTTTGGGTAATAACAGGGGTTGCTTTGGATCGCCGGTTTTGGCGCCATACCTCATCCAGCTCTTTGAAGACCGCCCCGATAATCAACACGCCGAGGACAGAAGTCGTGATAGGAAATCCGCGCGACAGGCCGTCTGCCCCTAAGGATAGACGCGGGTAGAAATCCTCACCCGTTCCGACATAAACTGCTAACAAACCAAGACCAATGGAGATGAGACCTTTTCCCACCGATCCGCCGATGACGGCTGCAATAAAGCTCAGAGACAGGATCAAAAGTCCGGTCTTTTCGGGCAGATCGAGGTAGCTTTCGACGATGATCGCAAGGAAGGGTGCGCAGACAAAAAGGACGAGGTCGGAGAACGTATCTCCCGATGCTGAGGAAAAATGAGCTACCCTCAGCGCCTTCTTCGCTTGTCCCTTTTGGGCCATCGGGAAGCCGTCCAAAGTGGTCATGAAGGCGTCTGGCGTACCGGGAGTGTTGAATAGGATCGCCGGAACGGCGCCACCAATAGTAGCCCCTTTCATGATACCAATTAAGAAACCCATGACAGGTAACAATGCGTCAGGTGAGTAACCGAACACCGAGATTAGGATAGGCAAGGAAATTGCCATGGCGAACGGCCCCGCCAATCCTGGCGTGGCACCCACCACGATGCCAAATAAGAACCCTGCCAGCACCATCATGACGGTGATTGATACCGAGAGACCCAAGACGCTAAATGCTTCTGGACCCATAAAAACAGCCTGAATGCCTAGCCAGATATAGTCTAGGGCGTCCATCACACATCACCATTAGGTGGCAACAACAAGTCTTCAAACGGTAAGTCGAAGACTGCGATCAAGACCAACACAGCGACGATGCCTGTTAAGACAGCACGGCTTGAAAGCCTATGTTCAACGATGGCAACGATCCCGCTGACCATGGTCACGCCACCCAATATGAACCCGATGTGTTTCCAGCCTGGAGTGGCGCGCAGAAGGCGATACTCAATCGGTTCATTCCGAAACATATTGGTGAACTCGGCGGCGGCAGGTCCGGCAAACCGCATGATACCGATGCTGACAATTACGACAGCCGACAGCATGGCGACAAATGTGATTTGGTCTTTGCGCAGATCGGGTTGGGCGTCCGCACTTCGCTCAAATACACACAACACAAGGCCGCCCAAAAGAACGAATCCTGCAGCGACGGTTGGAGCCAAAGCGTCGCCGATAATGAATTTGCCCCGCGACCGCTCAACGATGCCTGTCTTAGTGTCTAGTGGTATCCAGATGAAAATCAGCACCAAAGCGACGCCAACGCAAATCAGTCCGAGATATAGGTTGGATCGCGATTGTGCTGACACGTGACATTCCTCCAGATACACAACGGGCGCCCCTTTCAGGACGCCCGCAGATAGGTGGTTTTATTCCGCAGCCGCTTCAATCAGGGCCTCGGATTCGGTGAAGTCGCGCATGGTTAATTCTTCAAGCTCCGCCCCTTGAAGGTTCATCGATCCTCCAAACGCACGTTCGATCAAAGCCCCAGCCTCAGTTGAAGGATCGGACGTCACCTCGGTAATTGCCGCTGCGATCGCGTTGCGCGCGTCATCTGGCATGCCATCGGGCCCAACGAACAAAAAGACGGCAGCCCCATCAAAATCAACGCCCAGATCGGGTAGCGTTGGTGCGTCCGGTGTTTGGTTCAGTGGCCTGGCCATTCCTGAGGCGAGGTTCACAAGGTCACCGGCCTCGACACCGGGGCCTTGAATGCCCGCCATGAAGCCCACATCCATGTCACCCGCGGTCACGCCGTTTAAGACAGCACGGCCGCCTTGAACGGTGATGATATTTAGGTCAATGCCCTGCGCTTGACCCAATAAATAGGCGAGTTCACCCAGTCGCTGGGTCATAACCCCAAAGCGGATTTCCTGTCCCGCTTCCGCGGCCGCTACCATGTCGTCAAACGACGTCCAGCCAGTACCCGCACCTGCGACGATACCCATCTGAGTGCCTGCGGTTGTAGTGATGACAGTAAAGTCTTCGGGCGTCAGACCTACGTCTGCAGTGTAGAGATTGTAACCGAGCGATTCAGTAACAACCATGCCGATGACAGTTCCGTCGTTGGCCTCGTCCTGCATCTCCAACAAAAGGTTGACGCCACCTTTGCCAGTCACCTGCTCGGGAATGAATTCCCAGCCCAAGCGGTCCTCAAGCTCGGTTGCGATCAGGCGGGCTTGCGTATCAGCACCACCACCTGCACCGAAGGCGATCATGAGCTTGATCGGGCCTGGTGGCGTCCAGTCTTGTGCCTGAACAGTGACGGCAGATGCCGCGATGGAAAGGGCCGCAGTCGCGGCTACAATTAGCTTTTTCATAGAATCCTCCCAGATTTCGAGTACAGCAAGTCATATGATGGTTGTCCCGTCAACTAATTAGTTGACGTTGCCCCTCGTTGCATTGATGGTCGTCCGCAGAGGTGGACGATGAACGACGAGACCCCAGATAACTTCAATCCGCAGCTGGCCCAGCTAAGCAGCTTTTTGACGTACCGCATTGCCCGCCTTCATCAGAAGCTGAACACCCAAGCAACCAAGATCTTGGGCGACACAGTCGGCGTAACGCTGAACCAGTGGCGCATGATTGCGTTTGTTGGCGGTGGAGAGAAGGTCACTGCATCAGAGTTGGTCAGATATACAGGCATGGACAAAGGACTTGTTAGCCGCAATTTAAAGGCGCTGATCGAAGGCGGCTTAATTGTTTCGACCGAGCACCGCAAAGATAGCAGGGTCCATGTGCTGAGCCTGACGCCAAAGGGCAAAGAGGTCTTTAGCATCGCGTTGCCCAAGATGCGCCAACGCCAAGCAAACCTGCAATCCAAACTCAGCGCAGACGACGTTGCGAACCTGCGCCGCATGCTCGCTATTCTTGAAACCGCAGCTAAGGAGGTCGAACTCTGATGCCCTCAAATCTTTTGGTCATATTGTCTGACGAACATCAGGCTGGTGCGATGGGGTGTGCTGGTCATCCCTTTGTCAAAACCCCGCACCTTGATGCATTAGCCGCACGCGGGACACGGTTTAGCGATGCCTACACGCCGTCCCCGATCTGCGTTCCCGCAAGAGCGAGCTTTGCAACGGGCCAATATGCCCACCAAAATCGCCTTTGGGACAATGCAATGCCGTATCACGGGCAAATTCCTGGTTGGGGGCACTGCTTGCAGGACGCGGGTGTGCCCGTGGAGAGCATCGGCAAGCTCCATTACCGAAAGGCGGGTGATCCGGCTGGATTTGACCAAGAGCACATCCCCATGCACGTAGTCAACGGAGTCGGGATGGTGTGGGGCTCT
Organism: Sulfitobacter sp. SK012; assembly: GCF_003352085.1. Taxonomy (NCBI): domain Bacteria; kingdom Pseudomonadati; phylum Pseudomonadota; class Alphaproteobacteria; order Rhodobacterales; family Roseobacteraceae; genus Sulfitobacter; species Sulfitobacter sp. SK012. Next base: position 44,560 of record NZ_CP025807.1, on the reverse strand, counting down.
ATCAGAAAACAGAGCGAGCGGATCTCTCCCAAAACCCGAATGCTGGGAGAGTACATTGGGCCGGGCACCAGCAAATACACCGACTACGATGAGGCTGTGACCGAACGCACGGCGAATTGGCTGTCCGATCACGCGCAAGATGATCAGCCGTGGTGTCTTTACGTCGGGCTTGTCGCACCACATTTCCCGCTTGTTGTCCCGCAAGAGTTCTTTGACCTTTATCCTCCGGACAGTTTACCAGAGCCAAAGATGAACCCCAAAGACGGCTACAAACGCCATCCTTGGGCCGAGTTGCAAAACGCGCAGATGGACAGCGAACCGCAGTTTTCTTCAGAGGCGGAACGACGCGATGCGGTTGCCGCCTACTACGGGTTGGTCAGTTGGATGGACTACAACGTCGGGCGTATAATGGCCGCCCTCGATGAGGCCGGATTGTTGCAGGATACCACGGTGATCTATTCGTCAGACCACGGTGACAATGTCGGCGCGCGCGGGCTTTGGGGGAAGTCCAACCTGTACCAGGAATCCGTAGCCGTTCCAATGATTATGGCTGGACCCGACGTTCCAATTGGCACTTGTGATACCCCTGTTGACCTGCTGGATATCTCGGCCACGATCCCTGCCCATTTCGGGTTGGAGTTCGAATGCGTGGGCGAGCCGCTCACCAGGATCTTAGGTCGCAAGGATGACCTCGATCGTGTGGTCTTCAGCGAATACCACGCCGTTGGGGCGGTTTCGGCGGCTTATATGCTGCGCAAGGGACGTTACAAATTGAACACCTACATCGGGTTCGAACCGGAACTATTTGATCTAATTGCAGATCCGGAAGAGGCAAACAACCTTGCCGCCGACCCAAAACATGCAAATGCAATGACCGAGTTGACCAAAGAACTTTACAAGATCATCGACCCCGAGGCCGTCAATGCGATGGCATTCGCGGATCAGGCAGCACTCATCGCAAGCCACGGTGGGCGTGAGGCCGCGCTGAAACTCGGCGCACCGGGGGCGACCCCCCCGCCAGAAACATGAAGCTCACGATACTCGGTTCAGGCTCACCCGAAGCCTATGCCCGGCGCGCGTCGTCAGGGTTTTTGCTGGAAATCGGCGATGATCGTATCCTGCTAGATTGCGGTGGCGGTGTGGTGGATAATCTGATCCGCTCAGGCCGCCTGCCCCGTGACATAACCCATCTGTTTTTTACCCATTACCACAGCGACCATATGATGGATTACGCGCGACTGGTGCATGCCGCATGGGACGAAGGCGCGCCGCCCTTGAAGGTATTTGGCCCTAATCCACTGGCTGCAATTACAGACGGGTATTTTGGCCCTAATGGTGTGCTCAACAATGACCTACGGGCGCGGACGGAACTTCCACAAAGCCAGCAGGTTTGGGTCGCGCGCGGTGGCACCCTGCCCCGTCCATGGCCCGCGCCCATTGTCACGGAAATCCACGCCGGCTTTACGTTTCAAGGTGACGGCTGGACGCTTTCATCTGCTCAGGCAACCCACGCTGAACCAATCCTCGACTGTCTTGGCTTTGCCGTTGAAGCAGGCGGCAAAAAATTTGTCTATTCCGGCGACACCGGCATCAACAGCGAGATGACGAACCTTTGCCGCGATGCGGATTTCCTAGTGCATTGGTGCTATCGCGGGTCCGGCGAACAATTACATCCCGCAACTCAAATTTTCTGCCCTGATCCAGCTCAAGTCGCGGATATGGCGCGAAGTGTCGGCGTAAAGCGCCTCTATCTCAGCCATTTCCGCGTTCATATGGACAGCGCGGAAGGCCATCAGATGGCGTTGGCTGATCTGACCGAGCGTTTTGGCGAAGAGACGGGCATTGTGGAAGATCTAGACGTCTTCGACATTTGACGCTGGTACGAATCGACTTCGACAACCCCTACGCCGCTGACCTTAACCACCTATCGACTAATGCGGACGGTCGAAACGTTTGAAGCTATCTCAATCGCTGATTTGGGACGTCATATGGTGACAGATAACGCACAGATTAGCCGTGCTGCAACGGACCTTGCTTCGAAGGATTTGGTCACATTCCGTGGCGACCCAACTAACAAGCGTCGAAAACTTGTATCACTATCACCCAAAGGCAAGGCGCTAATGGACGAGCTAACCCCTCGCTTCAAGGCCCGCCGAGAGGGAGTCGAGGCCTGTCTGGGAGAGCAAGTCATCTCTGACCTGCACGTCAGTTTTGCTAAACTCGTTCAGCATTTTTCGGACTAACCGCTGCGCGTCCATGAGGTGAATTGAACTTCGGTGTCGAGCGATGCGAACTGCGACAACCATCTGGTCTGTCGATCCGAACCTACTCCTTAACTTCAAGACCAACGCTCAATTCCCAAGTGACTCTTTCAAGATCGGAATTGCTTGCTCGATCGCGTTGCGCGTCAAAGCAAGATCGTCTTGAGTCAGCGCGAGCGATGGATACATTTTCCCAGGCGATTTAAAGACCCCATTTGCCCGCAGCGCATCATTGTACACTACATTCATTCTTGGATTATCATGACGCGCGGTTCGGTAATCGCGACACGGATTGTCTGTGAAAAAGAGATCGAACAAGGTTTCATCTCCGCAGATGCGGTGCGCGATCCCAGCATCGGTCAGCGCCTTAGATTGCATGTCTTGCAGGGCCGCACCGTGCTTGCGTAGCGTGTCATAGGCACCGTCGCGTTTTAGAACTTCCATCGTCTTAAGCCCTGCTGCTGCGGCGACCGGGTTGCCCGAAAGCGTGCCAAGTTGCATGAGCCATTTGTCAGCGCCAATAGCGTCTTTGTTAAAGTGCTGCATCACCTCCGAGCTGCCGCCAAGTGCGGCCAACGGAAACCCACCACCGATGATTTTGCCAAGCGTGCAGATGTCAGGGGTCACACCGTATTTCTCCTGCGCGCCACCATAGGCGAGGCGAAATCCTGTGACGATTTCGTCAAAAATCAAAAGCACGGAATGTTTGTCGCACAAATCGCGAAGCCCCTGAAGAAATCCTGGCATCGCAGGAATGATCCTTTGCAGCGGTTCAACTATGATCGCTGCAATGTCTGAGTGTTCGCTCATCAAGGCTGCGACGGCCTCAAGGTCATTGAAAGGCGCGATCAGCATCTGGTCTGCCACGCTTTGAGGGATGCCTGCGCTGTCGGGAACGGCTTGCGGAAAATTGGTCAGCATTGCGGGCGCAAGGCTCATCTGTGCTTCGGCACTCATGCCGTGATATCCGCCCTCAAATTTCAGGATCTTGTCACGCCCTGTGTAGGCACGGGCAAGGCGCATAGCGTACATATCTGCCTCGCCACCCGAGGCGACAAACCGGACCTGCTCACAGCAGGGCACTGCATCAACTATGGCTTCTGCCAACTCGATGCCTTTGGCGTTATTGGCAAAAAACGTCATGCCATTCGGCAGTTGCTCCAACACGGCTTCCATCACTTCTGGATGCCCATGCCCCAACAGCATCGGACCAGAACCGATCAGATAGTCAACATATTCACGGCCATCTTCATCCCAGACACGGCTACCTTTGCCGCGTGCGATGATGACGTTTGGATCAAAATTTCCGAAGCCTCCAGCAGGCAAGACCTTGAGAGCGCGTTCGATCCAGTCCGCTTGCGTGTGCAATCTATCCATAATGCGCAACTACCTCACCAAGCATTTCTTCATCAGGGTGAACGCCAAGGCCGGGTGTTTCAGGCAGGTGGAGGTGCCCGTCAATGTTTCGTGGACCGCGCCCCCCTGCGATATCGACCGTCAGCATATCTTGGCAGGCCCAGACGGCATGGCAGTTTGCGTCGGTGATTGTCGCTGCCAGATGCAGCGCCTCGGTGTCGGCCAGAACGGAACCGCCCGTAGCCATCACAAACATATCAATGCCGTGCGCCAAAGCGATGTCGCGCATGCGTGCGGCTTTGGTCAGGCCGCCGACGCGGTTTAGTTTGATGCCGAACACCTCGGCGCAGCCATCCCGCGCGATACGTGCGGCGTCTTGCAACGTCACAAGTGCCTCGTCGACTGAAACGGGTGCTGCATGTTTGCCGCTGATGGCAGCGATATCATCCAAGCTTTCGCAGGGCTGCTCGAACATGACTTGCAAATCTTGGGTCGCGTGCATCACCCGCAGCGCCTGTTGTCGGGTCCAGCCACGATTGACGTCATAGAGCACGATTTCGCCGGGCAGTCGGATGCTTTCGACATCGCGGACGCGTGCGATATCGCGCTCCACATCGCCGCCGATCTTAACGGAATGGGCGACATAGCCCCGCTGCCTGTAGCGGTCCAAAACCGCCCGGGTCTCATCAATGGTTTTAGCACCGACAGAAGATGCAATCGGGCGCGGGGTCCGTGACCCGCCACCCATCAGATCGGCAATAGGGACGCCAGCGGCCTGTCCAGCAATATCCCAACACGCCATATCAATTGGTGATTTCGCATAGAGATGACCAGGCAAGGCAAGGTCCATCGCACGCTCAACATCCAATACACGGCGCGGATCAAGGCCAAGGATAAACGGGGCCATCGTCTCAATACCCGCGCGGATGCCTGGTCCGTGGGCAGGCACATAGGTATGGCCCCAAGGTGTGCCTTCGCCCCAACCAACAAGCCCGTCATCGGTCTCGATTTTGACCAGCGTTGCGTCGAGAACTTCGAACTTTAGCCGCCCACCGGACAGCCAATAAGGGTGCTCGAGCGGTAAATCGACTTGGTAGACGGAGATACGTGATATCTTCATGGGGTCACCACAATGTTTCCGGTGTGTTGCTTGGCGATAAAAGCTGCTTGGGCCTCTCGTAGTTCGGCCAGCGGGTAAGTGGCTGCAAGGGACGGCTTTATCTCTTTGGCTTCGATATAGCCTACAAGATTTGCGGTTACTTCGGGGTCAATCACGGTGGAACCCGTAAAGGTAAGATCGCGCAAATAGAACGTGCGCAAATCAAGATCGACCATTGGACCAGCAATCGCACCGGAGCAGGTATAGCGCCCACCCCGCTCGAGAATATCAATCAATGTTGACCAATAAGGTCCGCCCACGACATCCGCGACCACAGTAATTTTGTCTGAACCCAACGCGGTGCGAAGGTTTTCTGGCGAACGAGGCAAAACCACATCCGCGCCAAGGGCCGTGACATCCGCGTGTTTAGCTTCGGACGCGAGTGCGATCACACGTGCCCCGCGCCGTTTCGCCAATTGCACCAAAGCCCCGCCAACACCACCCGATGCGCCTGGCACCAGCACCGTATCGGCCTTTGTAACATTGGCGCGGGTCAACATCCCTTCAGCAGTTGAATAAGAGCATGAGAAGGTTGCCAGTTCAGCGTCTGAAAAATCGGACAGAATGGCGATCGCATTGCGCGACGGGATCGTCGTGAATTCGGCAAAACCACCATCACGTTCTGATCCGAAGTAGCCCGTCTTGTTCTTGTCCAAAGGATCGTCGGCATCACGCAGCCAGTTGTCCGTTATGATCCGGTCTCCGATGCGCGCTGGGTCGACTTGCGCGCCAACCGACACGATCTCGCCGCAGACATCGGCACCTTGGATCCGCGGAAAGCTGATGGGCGCGCCGCCCCAAGTCGGGTCCTCGTCGGAGACTTCATTAAAAGCGCCACCGGTAGTGGCCTCAGAAACAGCCTTGGAATACCAGCCCGAACGCGTGTTGACGTCCGTATTGTTGAGCCCGCAAGCCAGCACGCGGATCAATACCTCGTCCGCAGCGGGAACGGGTCGTGGCCAGTTTTCGTGCAACTCGATCTGGTCCAGATCGCCGTGTCCCATCGTGACCATCGCGCACATTTTTTCGGGTAATGTCATTGCGGCTCCTTTGCTGTGCTATCGACACGAGGCAAAAGGCTTTGTGGATCATACGCGGCCTCACCCAATACTTTGGCGGCGCGGGGCTCGCCTGCGATGACTACCTTTAGGGATGTTCCCGGCGTGGCGGCATGTGGCTTGATATATGCGAAAGCCAGAATTTTGCCGACTGTATGCCCATAGGCCACCGATGCCGTCGACCCGACAACTGCCCCCTCCAACAGCACTGCCTCGCCGCCATGACCATCCTCGACACCGTCAGGTTCGATTTCCAAATAGGCACAAATCCACGGCAGATCATCCGCATTTGCAAGTGTCTGCTCTTTGCCCAGATACGCCTTGTCAGAACGCACAAATCGCATCACGTCTGCCTCTGGCAAGGTAACCTCGTTGGTGAGTTCGCCCGCACCTTTAAAACCCTTCTCCATCCGCATGACGTTCATCGCAAATGACCCGTAGTTGGTAATCCCATGCGCTTCGCCTGCCGCCCAGAGTGCGGTGTAGACGTCCAGACAGGCAGCAAATGGCATGTGGAATTCCCAGCCCAACTCCCCCGCGTAAGACATCCGGAATGCCCATACCTTGTGACCGGAAACTGTGATTTCTTGCGCCGAAAGCCAGCGAAAAGATGCGTTATCGAGTGGGGTATCCGTGCAAGCCGCCAAGACATCACGTGCCTTTGGGCCGTTCAGGGACAGGGCCGACCAATCCGATGAAAGTGCCGTGATACTCACGGTCTCATCACGTTGGTTGTGGTTGAGATGATCCAGTAGCCGTTGTTCAAAGAATGCAGCACAAACAAGGTAATAGCTATCCTCACCCATCTTGACGATAGTCGTTTCCAACTCGATCCGCCCGCGACGGTTCAGCATATGGGTCAGCGTGATCGATCCCACCTTTTGCGGCATCTTGTTGGCCGTCAAACGGTCCAGCAGGTCATGGGCGCCCGCGCCACTGACCAACACTTTGGTAAAGGCAGTCACGTCCATAATGCCAACCGCTTCGCGCACGGCTTTGACTTCGGCACCGACCATGTCGTGCACTGCATTGCGCCGGAATGAATAGTGGTCTTCTTGCGCCACTCCATCGCGGGCAAACCAGCGGGGGCGTTCAAACCCGTAAACCTCTTCGTGAACTGCGCCTTTGGAATTCAGCAAGTCATACAGCGGTGACGGCTTGATCGGGCGGCCCGCGAGGCGGTTGAAATGCGGGAAAGGGATCTCGTGGCGCAGGCAGTAGTCTTCTTCAGCTTTGACGACCTGCCATTCTTTGTTTGCGTAGCTGCCAAAGCGGCGCGGGTCATAATCGCGCATCGAGATATCAGCCGCGCCGTGCACCATCCAACGCGCCAATTCGCGCGTCAGCCCCGGCCCCCAGCCGATACCGATCTGCGTACCGCAACAGCACCAATAGTTCTGCACACCGGGTGCGGGTCCAATCAACGGATTGCCATCAGGGGGATGTGAAATCGCGCCGTGCACTTCGCGCGTGATGCCAAGGTCCGCAAAAATTGGCATCCGGTTCAGGCTTTCCTCAAGCCACGGCATGACGCGATCATAGTCAGCATCGAACAGCCAGTTTTCATAATCCCAAGGACATTCGTCGTGCCAAACAGAATTTGGATTGGCCTTTTCGTAGATCCCAATCAGCCCCCGCTTTTGCTCCATCCTGATGTAGCCTGACACCTTTTTGTCGTCTCGAATAACGGGGAGCTCGCGGTCAAGACTCTCAAACTCCGGAACGTTTTCAGTGACAAAATAGTGGTGTGTCATTGACGTCATCGGTAATTGCAGGCCCGACCATTCGCCCATTTGGCGCGCATAAGTGCCGCCCGCATTGACGACATGCTCGCAGGTGATCACTCCCTTCTCGGTCTCTACAATCCACTCGCCATTCGCCGCTTGGGTGATGTTCGTCGCGCGGCAATGGCGCACAATACGCGCGCCTTTTTGGCGCGCACCCGCTGCCATGGCCATCGTAACGTTCGATGGGTCCACGTGACCGTCATCAGGCGTGTACAAAGCCCCTATGACACCTTCGAGATTATAGAACGGATGCAGTTCAGCGACCTTTTCCGGCCCGACCAGTTCAATGTTGAAGCCTAATGAACGCCCCACAGACAGGGTATGGCGCAGCCAATCCATCTCATCCTCGGTATAGGCAAGACGGAAGGATCCGCAGCCATGCCACGTGACGGGCTGGCCGGTCTCGGTCTCGAGCCCGCCAGAATACAGCCCGATGTTGTAGTCCACACATTTGCCCAGCCCGAATGAGCTGGTCGAATGGGTGATCTGGCCCGCCGCGTGCCAAGTGCTGCCGCTGGTCAGTTCCGCCTTTTCAAGCAGCACAACATCGTCCCAGCCTTCATGTGCAAGATGGTACGCAAGGCCACAGCCCATGACACCGCCGCCCACAATGACGACCTTCGCGTGGGTCGGGAAATTTTGTTCAGCCACGCAGCACCTCATGTGTAAAAAGTCCTCGACAGGTTAAGCGGACAAATATACCATCGTCAATAATGAATAGTACAAACGTATCATCAAAGATTCTGGAGCGCCTCGCAGACGAGCTTTCGGACCTCACACCAGAGGCGAGAAAGGCCGCAACTTATGTGCTGGAAAACCCGCGTGATGTGGGAGTGTCTACGGTCCGTGAAATCGCGCAAGCCGCAAACGTTAAGCCAAACACCGTCGTGCGCATGGCGCGCCAAGTCGGGTTTGAAGGCTACGAGGATTTTCGCCAGCCGTTTCGTGATGCAATCCGGCGCGGTGATGCCAATTTCCCTGATCGGGTGCGTTGGTTGCAAGATATCCGCAAGTCAGGTGATCTGGGCGGTATCTATGCGGACATGGTCCAAGGCGCATTGAGCAATATCGAAGACACGTTTGCAGGCATTTCCGTCGAGAATCTGGTTGCCGCCGCCGAAGCCATTTGGGCCTCGCGCAATGTCTACACGCTGGGTGTCGGGGTGAACAATTCCAACGCCCGCAATTTCACCTATCTCGCCTCCACGGGCATGACCCAGTTTCATGCTATTCCACGTGCAGGATCGACTCCCATTGATGATCTTGCATGGGCCGATAAACGCGACGTTTTGATCGCCATCACCTGCAAGCCCTACCGCCGCGAAGTGGTCGAAGCAGTGCGTGTCGCCAATGAACAAGGGATCACGGTGATTGGAATTTCAGACAGCCCCGCCAGCCCGATCATTCGCAAAGCCGACCATGGATTTGTCGTGTCAGCTGAAACGCCACAATTCTTCCCGTCGTCCGTCAGCACCATTGCAATCTTAGAAACGCTTTTGTCATTTGTGATTGCGGTTTCCAGCGATGAAATGGTGGGGCGAGTCGAGAAGTTTCATGAAAGGCGCCATAGCCTTGGACTTTATGATGAGGGTTTGAATGACTGACCCGGTAAAATCTCTCGACGCGCGCTACTACATTGATCCGCAGGTGTTTGACATCGAACGCGCAGGCCTTCTGGCCCGCACATGGCAGTTTGGCTGCCACTCATCAGAACTTGTCGAAACAGGGTGCTACACAACATTTGAGATTGCGGGCGAAAGCCTGTTTGCGATCCGTGGACGTGATGACAAAATACGGGTGTTCTACAATGTCTGCCAGCACCGCGCGCACCAGCTTGTCAGCGGATCAGGCACGACCCGCGTCGTCGTGTGCCCCTACCACGCGTGGACCTATGAACTGACGGGCGAATTACGGGCTGGTCCGAATATCAAGGCGGTCGAAGGGTTCGACAAATCCACTGTTTGCCTCAATGAAGTGCGCGTCGAAGAGTTCCTTGGTTTCGTCTTTGTGAATCTTGATCCAGATGCCAAGCCGATGGAAGACTGGTTCCCACGCGCACGCGTCGAGTTAGAAGAGTGGGTGCCCAACTGGGCCGACCTCAAGCCGCTGGAATGGGTGGAAATACCAGAGAACTGCAATTGGAAAGTCTCGGTCGAGAATTATTCTGAATGCTACCACTGCTCGTTGAATCACCCTACGTTTGCGAGCGGCGTGGTGAAGCCAGAAACCTACGACATCCAACCCCAAGGCCAGTGCCTGCGTCACACAACCGAATGCCAAAGCCTTGATCGCATGACCTACGACATTCAGTCGGGCTTTAAGCATTTTGATGAATATTCCAGCTGGTTCCTGTGGCCGATGTTCAGCTTTCAGGTCTATCCGGGCAATGTGCTGAATACCTATCACTGGCGCGCCATCAGTGCGACGCAAGTGATCTTGTGGCGGGGTTGGTATTCTTTGGACGGCGAAGACAACGAGGCCGTGCGTAAGCTCGCCCAGCAAGACCGCGCAACAACGGTGGAAGAAGACATTCATCTGGTGGAATCCGTGCAACGTGGGCTCGGATCGCGCGGCTACCGGCCCGGACCTTTGGTCGTGGACCCCAAAGGCGGTGTTAATTCAGAGCATCCCGTAATGCATCTTCAGCGCTGGATGCGGGAGGCCATTGACGGCGACCAGCAGACCTAAACAGCCCGAAGCGAATAACAAAAAACACAAGGATTTGCGGCGATGAAAGACTATTGGCAAAACTACATCGACGGCGCTTGGGTTGATGGCGGCGCGGGCCGCATTGATGTGATCAATCCTGGCACGGGTGAAAAGCTGGCCCAGCACGCACTGGCCGACGCAGCAGACGTTGACCGCGCCGTCCTGGCCGCACGGCGCGTTCACCTGTCGGGCGAGCTGTCCGATCTTCGCCCCGTCGAACGGGGTCGCATGGTCCAAGCCATGGGGCGCTTCCTGCTCGAAAACATCGACGACATCGCACCAGTTCTGACGCTTGAGCAAGGCAAACCGCTGTGGGAAAGCCGGATAGAAGTTGAGGGTGCTGCACGCTATTTCGAATACTACGGCAATCAAGCCGAGACGGTCGAAGGGCGTTCAATCCCATTGGGTGCCGGGTATTTTGACTTTACAACCTATGAACCTTTTGGCGTGTCAGCCCAAATCATTCCGTGGAATTACCCGCTTGAGATGACAGCGCGATCCCTGTCCGCAGCTCTTGCGACAGGCAACACGGTCGTGATCAAAACACCCGAATTGACGCCACTAACAAACGCATGGTTCGCTCATGCCGCCGAGGCCGTGGGTTTGCCGAAAGGCGCTGTGAATATCTTGTGCGGTTTGGGACATGAGGCGGGTGCCGCACTTTCCGCGCATCCTCAGGTGAACCAGATCGTGTTCACCGGATCGGTGCAAACAGGCATCGCAATCGCGTCCGCCGCCGCCAAGAACGTCGTGCCATGTGTCTTGGAACTTGGCGGGAAATCTGCTGCCATCGTGCATGACGACGCCGATCTTGCAGCTTTTGAAAACGACGTTCGGTGGGGCATTTATTTCAATGCAGGACAAGTCTGTTCGGCAATGTCGCGGGTGATTGCCCACGACAGCATTCACGATGAATTGGTCGAGCGGATTGTCGGTGTTGCCCAATCGCTCAAGGTCGGTCCCGGCATTGAGCAGCCCGAATTTGGCCCGACAATGGGTGCGATGGTATCCGATGCACAGCGTGACCGTGCGGTTGGCATGATCACAGCGGCTGTCAGCGAAGGTGCAAAAATCGCGACGGGTGGGCACAAGATGAACATCCCCGGTGCGTTCCTTGAACCTACTGTCCTGACCGACGTCACCCCTAACATGAACATCGCAAATGAAGAGGTCTTTGGCCCCGTTCTGTCTGTGCTTAAGTTCAATACTGACGCGCAGGCAATCGAGATCGCCAATGGGACGCCCTATGGTCTCGTCGGTGGGGTGTTTACCAATGATCTAAACCGCGCGACCCAAGCCGCCCGTCAGATCCGCGCAGGTCAGGTTTTTGTCAACGAATGGTACGCTGGCGGTGTCGAGACGCCTTTCGGCGGCTACGGAAGGTCTGGCTATGGGCGTGAAAAGGGTCGCGAAGCCCTTTGGAATTATGTGCAGACCAAGAACGTCGCAATCAAACTTAAAGGATAAAACATGAGCACTTTTGATGAAGACTTGTTCCTCAAGGGGTTAGAGCAACGCAAGGCAACTCTTGGCGCACAATACGTTGAAAAGAATCTCGCCGCTGCGGATGACTTTACGCGGCCATTTCAAGAAGCGATGACGGCTTGGTGTTGGGGTTTTGGTTGGGGTGACGACGTGATCGACGCCAAAACGCGCTCAATGATGAACCTGTCTATGATCGGTGCGCTTGGGAAAATGGCCGAATGGGAAACCCATTGCAAAGGGGCATTAAACAATGGCGTCTCAAAAGAAGAAATCCGGGCGATCATCCACGTCATCGGTATCTATTGCGGCGTCCCACAAGCGCTTGAGTGTTTTCGGGTCGCGCGCAAGGTTCTCGACGACACTGCTTAGTGCCGAATGGTCGATACCATACGATTTCCATCAAATGTTTGGCCAATAGTTTCGAAGGGTTTGGATTCGAGACGACGCTGATAGTCAGCGCAAAGCAAATCACGCGACTAAACTGGCGCGGCCCGATTGCGGACATTCGTGCTCGTTGCAGCATCGGTCAAAATGGGCTCCTTCTTGCCGCTAGCCGCAGGAAAGATGAATGGCCGGTTTGAAGTTTAACGACATGGCCCCTGCCGGTGCGTGCCTCCGCAAAGGCTTATGGAATCCACATCTTTGCAAGCAGGTTGCCCTGCTGCAAACCGCCTCTACGGACTGTGTTTCAAAAGCGCAGCCAGGAAGGCAATCACATCCTCAGGCGTTGTTGCCTTGGCCTTCGCCAATCTCTCAGGACACAATGGAGGGTCAATAAAAGCGACCGCGTCTCGCTCATTAATCCATAGGATCGACAGCTCCGAGGTCTCCCAAGCGTACACCCAACCAACCGTTTGCTTGCCATTGGGTCCAATCAGTCGAGCAACGGGTGATGCTTCTTCGTCAAAATGGGTCACTATCTAATTCACTTTGGACTTGCTGTCGGATGTCGGAACGCCGGAAAACAACTTAGTTTTGTGGGATTGAGGGGTTATCTTCGAGCGGTGGCGCGAGAAATTCGCGGGCTAGAGACCGCCTCGGCTTGAATATTTTTGATCATGAATTCTGAGAGGTACTTCGGCCCCTTTTGGTAAATTGACGTTGTCAAAATTCATGCCCAACCCTCACGTGCAACTTCCACTTTGTACTCGCCCATCATGGCGCTGGACCCCAATTCGGGAAATTATCAGCCGAAGACAATAGTCTACCATCCGAATGTAGAATATATTGCGTGGTTAAATACTCTACATCTGGGCTCTGCCTTTGGCATGAAGCTACGGATACAACTTGGTCTAAATATTCAAGAGGCGCGCCGATCCAAAGGGTTCAGCCAGGAAACCCTTGCGCATCGCGCGGACATTGATCGCGGCTATATTGGCAAGATCGAGAACGCAAAGCACGCCGCGTCGATCGATATGGTTGAAGCGATTGCCGAGGCATTGGGCGTTGAGGCACGAGACCTTCTCAATCCCAGATTCTGAGTGCTTTTCGACAAGCCCCTGCATTCCATAACTATGGCCCAACCAATCCATGGAACCTTCCATACTCTTCGCTGACTTCACGCGCTTCCTGAAACGCGCGCGCCCGTTCCTCGTCGAGGCAGCGTAAATAACTCTGTATATCCTGAATGTAGATCTCGAAGTCGTTCCGAATAAGATTAGCATATTCTTGAGCAGCTTGCGGATCGTTTGGGACGAAGGGCCGTTGCGGAGCGAGACAGGTAGCACTGTTGGCCGAACTTCCAAGCAAAGCACTCAATAGTATAACCTGCGGGACCAAATGCAGTAGCTTCATCTTTCGCCAAGAATCCTTTATATGACGCGGCATGGCAAGGCCCTCGGACCGATCAGACCGAGGGCAAATACTACATCAGAATCGCAATAATATACCTTGCGTTTCATTAATATACTTTCGTATGTTCGTGATGTCCATGGTGGGCATGGCGATCCTACGTCTCGAGAAAAGAGAAGTGTGATCGCAGTTATGAACTGGGAAGTAGAAGCACCGAATGTGGTCACTGAGGCTAGATTCCGCGATCTCGTGGAAAGCGGCTATAGCGCCGAGATCCTGTGCCAGGAAACTGCGCACAAGAAAGGTCCGAGCTATTATGGGATCTGGATCATGCGCGCCGTCTCTGACGATGGCGTGGAAAAGCTATTGGTCACGGCTCGGACCCGCACAACTCACAACGATATCAAAATCCGCGAATTCAAAACCATCACGGGCGTTGTCTCGTTCCTGGTTGGCATCGGCTTCTCGCATGCCGATGTCCCGCTCGAAGAAGGACAGCGGACCACGCATAAACTCATTGCGCCCGTCAAAGGCAGCAGCGACTAGCCTTCTCTTCATTTGGATGCTTGCGCCACCTGCAGCAGCCCAAATGGTTCTGGTCATGGAGAGCGACGGCTCGCTGACCGCCACGCAATCGCAAAACAGCTTTGCTCGGAACTACAACGACGGCGTAGGCCAAGGCTCGGCGGCCGATGCGCTCGCGATATTTGACGAACCTGATGTTGTCCCAGCAACAGAAGAAATACGCATCGCCGCCGTCGCGCCGCGTGCTCCCCTGCCCCGCGCAGACGTTCTTTCGGCGATTGAGGCCACAGCGCTGCGCTACGGCAGCCATACCGGCCTGCGCCGCGCGGGACTTTCGGTTTCAGATTGGCTCATCCTCTTCCGCGCCAACATCGAAATCGAAAGCGCCTATCGTCAGACTGCGGTTTCCAGCGCTGGCGCCATCGGTCTTGGCCAGCTGATGCCAGCGACAGCGCGCGACCTTGGCGTCGATCCACGCGATCCCCTCCAGAACCTCGATGGTTCTGCCCGCTATCTCGCGATGATGCTGGAACTGTTCGGCGATCCGCGCCTCGCCTTGGCGGCCTACAACGCAGGCCCCGATGCCGTGCGCCAATATGGCGGAATACCCCCTTACCGAGAAACCCAAAATCATGTGGCCCGCGTCATGGCGGTGGTCGCTCGACTGGAAGGAACAAACCCATGAATGCAGCGAATGTCTCCTTCGACGGGCCGCGATGCAGCAATGAGGTAGCGTCGCCAACGGCCGCAATGGGCCGTGAGTGACGCCACAATCGAGACGGATCACGTAGGATACCGCGATGCGGAGAACGGCAGGAACGAGCCCATAGAAGAAGTGCTGATTTTTCGCTGCGCGCGCTCGCAGCACGATTTATGCTGCATTGGCGATAGCCTCGATTCCGCAATGCGGCGTAGGAAGCGGCTATTCACCCACTTTGCAGCAACTTTGGGTGGTCAAGGATCGCGTTGCGGAGAATTCAGGCCTACGCTGCACATTCACCAATGGGCGCAATTGGCAGATCTCGCACGTCGTTTAGC
Organism: Sulfitobacter sp. SK012; assembly: GCF_003352085.1. Taxonomy (NCBI): domain Bacteria; kingdom Pseudomonadati; phylum Pseudomonadota; class Alphaproteobacteria; order Rhodobacterales; family Roseobacteraceae; genus Sulfitobacter; species Sulfitobacter sp. SK012. The sequence continues at coordinate 29,391 of NZ_CP025807.1, read as the reverse complement.
GCCACAGATTCGCTTTTGTCCGACAGGATTCACAATGTCTTCCCGTCATTTCTTTGTTCGCGGCCTCTTTAGGCACAGACACAAAGATCAACTGTGATTTCTGATTTTTTAAATTTTTACAACATGTTACCTGGCATTTGTCGATATCTTTTTAGATAATAAAAAATGTGAAAATTCATCTGGACTTCGTAAACATCTGATGTTTAATCTAATTGCATGAATGAGATGTTGTACTACGATCTGAAGGATGCGAGCGGGGTTGCTCCCGGGCTCGCGATGCAAGTGTCGCGGGAGTTGGGACGCCGCATTGTCGCGGGTCATTACAAGGAAGACGCTTTGATCGAGGATGAGGGGAAACTCTCGGAACGGTTTGGGGTTAGTAAGTCCGTGATCCGCGAAGGTGTTAAGCTTTTGGTTGGCAAGGGATTGCTGGAAGTGAAGCGCGGCAGTGGAACGCGGGTGCGGCGTCGGGCGAGCTGGGCTTTGTTAGATGACGATGTGTTGGCGTGGCACCTGTCCGTCGATCCAAAGCCTGCGTTTTTGCGCCAATTGCTGGATATGCGCCAGATGATGGAACCCAAGGCCGCTGGCTGGGCCGCGCAGCACGGCACAGATGCGCAGCATGCAGACATCGAAGCCGCACAAATTCGCATGGAAGACGAATCTCACTCTATCGAAGATTTTGTGGTGGCCGACGCCCTGTTTCACCGCGGGATACTGCGTGCTGCAAACAACGAGCTTCTATTGTCGATGGAGGGGGTGATCTTTTCCGCCCTGCTCAGCTCGATCCGATTGACAAATCGTGATCCACGAGAAAACGCCAATTCAATTCCCTTTCACCGCAAGGTTCTTGAGGCAATCAAGGCGCGGGATCATGCGCTTGCAGAAGAAATGATGACAGCTCACTTGGCTGACACAAGCCAACGTCTTGAGAGTGCATTGAGCAACATGCCTGGAGGGGCATAGAGGAGCGACGCCCAATTGGGCAAGCAAATCGCTAACCCGCGGTGGAGCGCGGGTTAGTGGGTGGCAGCACGACACCGGATTCAATCAACGTCGTGCTACCGGATCCACCCCAAAATATCGGGGAAACCACCAGACGAAAAGGCGCTCTAAAGAGCGTCAAAACATCAACAAGGAGGATACGATGTTTTCTAATCTAAAAAAAGGTCTTCTCGCGACGACCATGCTGGCGAGTGCGACACTCGTCGCGCAATCCGCGTCAGCCGAAGACATGGTTGCACTGTTGCTGCCAGAGAACGTGAACCCACGCTGGGAGCAGCAGGACGCAGCAGCGTTTTTGAGCACGATGGCTGAGATTGCCCCCGACGTGAGAGTTGAGGTCTTCAACGCCAACAACGACACATCTGTTCAGCAGCGTCAGGCCGAGCAAGCTTTAACACAAGGCGCAAAGGTACTGGTTGTTATTCCGATTGACGGTGAAAGCTCTGCGATTATCGCAGATTCTGCTGCAGAAGAGGGCATTCCTACGGTTGCCTACGACCGGATGATCAATTCGCCAAATACTCTTGTATGGGTACAGGCGGATATGTTTGCGACGGGTGCCGCTCAAGCGCAGCACGTCGTAGACAACACAAGCGAAGGCGACACACTCGTGCTGCTTAAAGGGTCTCCAACAGATCCAAACGCAGCCGTTATCCATGCGGGTCAGGTTTCTGTTCTTGAGCCTCTTTTCGCGTCAGGTGAGCGCGTTATGGGCTATGAGAACTGGACCCCGGGCTGGGACCCGGCCATTGCGCGTCGGTCCATGGATCAGGCTTTGACCCAGCTTAGCAACAATGTGCAAGGTGTGGTCTCGTCAAATGACGGCAACGCCGGTGCGGCCATTGAAGCAATGGAAGAGCAAGGCATGGCAGGGACCGTTCCGGTTTCCGGTCTTGACTGCACGGTTCAGGCGCAGCAGCTCATGTTGCTTGGGAAACAGACACAATGTGGCTGGCGTCCTTTGCACGAGATGGCCGCTGCGGCAGCGCAAGTGACTGTGCGCATGCTGGAAGGCACGGACTATTCTGATCTGGCTACTGAAGTTGTTCAGAACGCTGGTGGCAATGATGTCGCGTTCGTTCCAGTAGATAGCTATTCGGCAGTCGGTGCCGAAGGTGTTGCCTATGTGATCGAAAACGATCCTTCCATCACAAAAGACATGGTCTGTCAGGGCGAAGCCGCTGCCACAGATTTCTGTCAGTAGCAGGAAATCAGATGTCTGATAACAGCAATAAGGTGGGGCCATCGGCCCCACCCCCTCACCTACGCGTGAGCGGTATTCACAAACGATTTGGTGGCGTTCATGCCTTGCGCGGCATCGACTTTGAAGTCGCCCGAGGGGAAGTCATGGCACTGGTTGGTGACAACGGTGCAGGCAAGTCAACTCTTATGAAGGTTTTGGCTGGAGCACATTCTGCCAACGAGGGTCAGTTCTTCATGGATGAAACCCCTGTGAGTGTGAATACCCCTCACGACGCAAGCGCCTTGGGCATTCAGATTGTCTATCAAGATCTCGCGCTCTGTGAAAATCTGGATGTGGCTGCGAACCTGTCGTTAGGCGCTGAGCCCGTGAAACCCGGATGGTCGTTTTTGCCCCGCTTGCTGCGCCCACTTGATGACCTCGAGATGGAAGTGAAGGCACAGGACGCCATCGATCGCCTACAGGTCCGCACATTGCAATCCATTCGCGCCAAAGTCGGTGGTCTGTCCGGCGGTCAACGTCAGGCTATCGCGATTGCGCGCGCCGTCGGTGCAGATGGCACAGTCGTGATGCTCGATGAGCCAACGGCAGCGCTCGGCGTGGCTCAGACCCGGCAGGTTCTCGACGTCGTTAAACGGCTGCGCGATACCAATCACGCGGTCATCTACATCTCTCACAACATGCGCGACATCTTTGAGGTTGCGGACCGAATTTGCGTTCTCCGTCACGGCGGCAATGTCGCGACGTGGAGAAAAGACGATATCACCCCTGATGAGATTGTCGCGGCGATGACGCGCGGCCTGGATGACGAGGCCGGAAATGCAGCCTGAACACAAACTTACATTCATCGACCGACTGCGGATCATGCGTGAAACAAAGTTAGGCGCCTTTGTGCCGGTGCTGTTGGCGCTTGCGGCGATCTGGGCTTACTTCGGCCTTGCGGTTCCGCTGTGGGAATACTGGGGCGACGCGGATGCCGAAAGCATTCGGTTTGTTTTCCTCAGCCCTCGAAACATCTACAACTTGTTCATGCAATCAGCTGTGATTGCCACGCTCGCTGTTGGTATTACTATGGTCTTGCTCTTGGGCGACATCGACCTGTCAGCCGCCGCGACCGCTGGCGTTTGTGCGGCGTTGCTAGGTGTGCTGGTTCTTGCCGGTGTGCCCGGCCCAATTGCCTGCCTGATCGTGATGGGTGTCGGCATTATTATGGGGACGGCACAGGGCATTCTTGTGGCATATGTTGGTATCCCGTCGTTTGTGGTGACGCTTGCGGGGCTTCTGGGCTTTCAGGGCCTAATGCAGAAAATCCTTCCCACTGGAAACCTCAATGTTAGCGATCCTTTCGTGCGCGGATTTGCACGTGTGCTGTTGCCCGATGCATTGGGATGGGTGCTGGCGCTGGCTTGTATTGTGGTCTTTGCCTATCTTTCTCTGCGCAGACAATCGCAGCGCAAGACACGTGGGGTTGAACTTGACAGTCCATTCGCTGTTTGGGGACAAATCGCCTTCTTCGGCGTTTTGATGGTGGCAACGGTCGCGACACTAAATGCCTACCGTTCGGTTCCTTTGCTCATTGTTTTGCTGATGGTGATCACTGCGCTTGTCGGCTGGATTACCACGTCGACACCTTATGGCCGTTCTCTGTTTTCGGTTGGCGGCAATGCAGAAAGCGCGCGGCGTGTGGGCATGAATGTCAAACGGATCCGCGTTTCTGCTTTTGCCATTGTTGGGCTTATGGCGGCGATCGGCGGCATTTTTGGTGCCTCCCGTTTTGGCTCTGTTTCCTACACAGCTTTTGCGGGCGGCTCGCTTCTTCTGGAATCAATCGGTGCAGCTGTCATCGGAGGGACGTCGCTGTTCGGCGGGCGTGGATCGGTCTGGAACGCCATCCTTGGAGCGCTGGTTATCGGTTCACTTGGCAACGGGTTGGACCTGTCAGGCGCGAGTGCGGCCGATAAGCTGATGTTCTCCGGCGCGATCCTGTTGCTGGCTGTGGCTATTGATGCGGTGTCCCGTTCGGGCACTTCAGAGAGGTAATCCGTCATGTTGAATGAAAACGACAGACCTACTCTGGATGCAGTCCTTGATGAACTGATCCCCCAGAGCGGAGACGGTGGCATCCCCGGAGCGGGCGCATTGGGTGTGGCGGAGTTTCTCCCGACCGCTCATGCCTATGCACCCGATCCGGTTGGATCCGTGCGGACGATCCTGAACGCGATCTCGGCCAATTTCACGACCCTACCACGTGATGAGAAAATCGCGGATTTGAAACGTGTAGAAGCGGCAAACGTTCAAGCTTTCGAGACGCTCGTTCGGCTAACCTACATGGGTTACTACAGCCGCCCTGACACGCGCCCCTATGTTGGCGTCGGAGCGCATCCCATCCACCCCAAGGGCTATCCGGTCGACCGCGAAAGTGCGGACTTCATGGACAAATTGACGGCACCAGTGCGTGCGCGAGGAAAGGTCTATCGCGATGCAAAATGACCCTGTCGATGTTTTAATTATTGGTGCCGGAGCATCGGGCGCAGCCATTGCCTGGTCGCTTTTGGAAACTCGGATGCGCATTTTGTGCTTGGAACAAGGTCCGCGTCTTGAAGACAAAGACTTCCCCAGCCGCGATGATAACTATGAACTGGCCCGCTACGGTGAGTTCTCCTGCGATCCCAATGTGCGTCGGTTGAAGCAGGACTATCCGATTAATGCGGATGACAGCTGTATCATGCCGGTAAACTTCAATGCGGTCGGTGGTTCCACGATTAACTTTCTGGGCCATTGGCCTCGAATGAAGCCTTCCGATTTCCGCACCAAGTCGCTTGATGGCGTCGGTGAAGATTGGCCGGTCGATTACGAAACGCTTGCCCCATTCTATGATATGAACGACCGCGTCACGGGCGTGTCGGGTTTAGGTGGAAACCCTGCCTATCCAGATTACACGCCAGAACTGCCACCGATCCCGTTGGGCAAGTTGGGTCAGTCGCTCGCGAGAGGGTTCAATGAAAAGGGCTATCACTGGTGGCCTTCTGATGTGTCGATCCTCAGTCAGGACCACGATGGGCGACAAAAATGCGTGAACGCGGGCACCTGTGATCTAGGGTGCAGTGTCGGCGCAAAGGGCGGCACCAACTTCACGTACTGGCCAGTGCTCGAAAACGCAGGGGTTGAGCTGCGTTCGGAATGTCGCGTGCGTGAAATCCTTGTGGATGAAAAGACCGGGATGGCCACGGGTGTGTTGTATCATGGCGCGGACGGACAAGTTCACGAACAGCGTACTGAATTGGTTGTCGTCGCATGTAATGGCGTCGGCACGCCGCGCCTGTTGTTAAACTCGAAATCCAAAGCTTTCCCTGAAGGGCTCGCAAATCGCAACGGCATGGTCGGGAAAAACCTGATGTTCCATCCCCTGACAGGGGTTTCCGGAGTCTTTGATGAACCGATGTTGGGGCACGAAGGACCGATGGCCTGTTCGATCCTGAGCCAAGAGTTCTATGAAACGGACCCAAGCCGAGGTTTTGTGCGGGGGTATGGATTGCATTCGGGGCGCTCCACAACGCCGATGACCTATGCGCTTGGCGGGTATGGCATCGACAATCCGATCCCGTGGGGGGCGGAGCATCGCGAGATTATGGACAACGTCTATCCTTATCTTGCTGGTTTGACTGTCGTCTGTGAGGATCTGCCCGAAGAGCACAACTGCGTCACGCTCGACCCGGACTTGACCGACAGCGATGGCATCCCCGCGCCGAAAATCACCTATCGTTTAGGCGAAAATACCCGCAAAATGCTGCGCCACGGAGAAGAACGCGCGACGGATATCTTGCTGGCTGCAGGTGCGAAGAAAGTTCTGACCAAAGCTGACGGCAAAGTGTGGTGGCGCGCGGGTTGGCATCAAATGGGCACTTGCCGGATGGGCAAGGATCCCAAAACGTCGGTGGTGAATGGCTGGGGGCGCAGTCACGACGTCAAGAACCTGTTCATCGTCGATGGCTCGATCTTTCCAACAGCTGGCGCAGTCAATCCGACCTCCACAATTCAGGCGATGGCTCTTTACGTCGGCGACAGCATTAAAACCAATATTGAAACCCTATTTGACTAAGGTCCGCGTTATGAATTTCCCATCTCAAATGTATATCGACGGCGCGCTGACTGACGGTAACGCCACGCGCGACGTTGTTAATCCGGCGACTGAAACGCTTGTGGCGACTGTTGCCGTCGCTGGCGCGGATGACGCGGAACGTGCATTACAAGCCGCAAAGGCAGCCTTTCCCGCATGGGCAGCAACTTCCATTGCTGAACGTCAGGCATGGATGCGCAAACTGCGTGATGAGGTTGTCGCAAATCAGGAGTGGCTCCGTTCCTGTGTCCATCACGAGATGGGTAAACCGTGGGCACAGACAGAAGAAGACTGGGATCGTCTGGTCGCTTCGTTGGATTTTTACGCAGAAGAAATCGCGCGGTTGCATGATTACAGTATGGTCGACCGAGCGGGGACGCATACGCACCGGATGGCCTATGAACCTGCTGGTGTGGCCGTCGCGTTTCTTGCATGGAATTTCCCGCTGCTGAACTTGGCCTTTAAAATTGGCCCGGCCATGGCGGCAGGATGCCCGATCATCATTCGCCCCTCCGAAGCCACACCGATCTCAGCTTATGCCGTGGGCGCGCTGTGCGAAAAAATCGGCCTGCCCAAAGGGGTGGTGCAAATTCTGGCGACAGAAAGCTATGCGGTGGCGGATGCATTGAGCGCCTCGACAATTCCACAAGTCATCACGCTGATCGGATCGACCAAGACCGGCCAGCACATCATGCGCGCTGGTGCCACTTCGATCAAACGCTATTCGATGGAACTGGGTGGCAATGCACCGGTTTTGGTGTTTGAGGATGCTGATCTAGATCTGGCCGCGGATATCGTCACCGGCGTGAAATTCAGCAATGCTGGCCAGATTTGTGTCTCTCCGAACCGCGTTTTCGTGGCGGATGCTGTACGCGAAGCCTTCACCCAAAAGGTGGTCGATCGGGCAAAGGCAGCGAAAGTTGGATTTGATAAGGATGCTGACATTACAACCGGCCCGGTGATTGATGGGCGCGCGTGGACACGGCTGATGGGGCTGGTTGATGCCGCAGTATCCGATGGTGCCACGCTTTTGGCGGGCGGCGAACGACCAGCGGGTTTGAATGCAGGTCATTATCTTGCCCCAACGGTGCTGAGCGATGTGTCCGAAACGATGAGCGTTTATCGTGAAGAGACCTTTGGTCCGATTGTCAGCCTTATTGCGTTCGCCGATGAAAACGACCTGTTGCGCATGGCAAATGATTGTGAAGAGGGCGGGCTGACAGCCTATATCTTCACCCGCAATCTAGCGCGCGCTGAACACTACGCGGCGCAGCTTCGTTACGGTGAAATTCAGATCAACGGCGTGAAATATGACATTGATCTGCCACATGGTGGGATCGGCCAATCCGGGATCGGGCATGATTGCTCGACCCTCGCGCTGCACGACTATCTTGTTCAAAAGCGGATAACGCGCGCGCTAGATACCACCACATTCGGAGGGGTGAACCCGTGAAGATTGTCCGCATTACCAGCCATGTCTTGGGCTATGAGCTGCCCGAACCTTTGGGGTATTCGCAGCAGTATTATACCAAACGCACTGCCCATCTGGTCGAAGTAGAGACCGACGAAGGGATTACGGGGTGGGGCGAATGCTTTGGTGCGGGCAACATTGCCCTCGCAAACAAAGGAATTGTTGAAAAAGTTATTCAGCCGATGGTGTTAGGGATGGACCCGTTGGATCGCGACGTGATCTGGCACAAAGTCTACAACTTGATGCGCGATCACGGTCAAAAGGGCATGCCGCTGCAATCCTTGTCTGGCGTTGATATCGCGCTGTGGGACATTGCAGGCAAGGTCGCAGGATTGCCGTTGCACAAACTGATCGGCGGCGCGCACCGCGATCGGATCGAGGTTTACGGCTACGGCATGATGCTGCGCCCCGAAAGTGCCGACAGCCTTGTTGCAAGGTTCACGGACGAAGCTGCAGCAATCAAAGACATGGGGTTTAAGGCCACCAAGATGAAAATTGGTCTTGGCCCCAAGGAGGACGTTCGCCTGATCGAAGCCGTGCGGCGCGGCGTGGGCGATGATTATCCCTTCATGGTCGATGCCAACCATGCCTATACTACCCATGACGCATTCTATGTCGGTCGCGCGATGGAGGAGTTCGACCCCTATTGGTTCGAAGAACCGGTCGCACCCGAAGATCTGGATGGCTACCGGGAACTGCGTGCGGGTTTGCGCGTCAACATCTCGGGCGGGGAGGCTGAGTTCAACCGCTGGGGTTGGCGTGCGCTTTTGGAAAGTCGGGGGCTGGATATTGCCCAACCCGAGGTTTGCGCGTTGGGCGGCATCTCTGAGTACCTGAGGGTGCTGGCGCTGTGCCATGCGCATTTCACGCCTGTTGTGAACCACGTCTGGGGGTCTGCCGTTGCCGTGGCTACAAACATGCATCTGCTGGCCGCAATGCCACCTCTGCCAGGGGGCCTGTTTCCCTGGGAACCGATGCTCGAATTCGACACGACCCACAATCTGTTCCGCGATGAATTGCTGACAACCTCTCTGGATATTCAAGGCCAGGTCGCGACCAGCGGCGGCACAATCGCGGTACCCGGTGGCCCCGGCTTAGGTGTCACGCCTGATCGCGACTTCATCCGTCACTACGACATTTGCAACACAAGCTGACCCGATGTCACAAACTTCATTTGTCGCCGTCGATTGGGGTACGTCCAGCTTTCGTCTTTGGGTCATGGACGCAAGCGGAGAAGTCCTGAATTCTACCCAAGGCCCCTTTGGCATGTCGCGTCTCAAACCAACTGACTTTAGCCGTGTGTTAGAGGAAAACTTGAACAAATTAGGCGTAGACGCCGATGTGCCCGTGGTCATTTGTGGTATGGCAGGCGCAGCCCAAGGCTGGTGTGAAGCACCATACCTGACAGCACCAACACGGCTTGACGCGCTTGGCAAATGTGCCGTGGCCGTGGCCAATACTATGCGGCATGTGCGCATCCTGCCCGGCATCAAACAACTGTCTCCCGCCAATGTTATGCGCGGCGAAGAAACCCAAATCTCGGGTCTGCTGCACCACCATCCAGATTTTTCAGGCACCGTGTGCCTACCCGGAACCCATACAAAATGGGTGCGTGTCGCCGACAAATCCATCCTCGACTTTGAAACCTGCATGACGGGTGAACAATTTGCATTCTTCTCGGAAACATCCGTGCTGTCCCACTCGATGACCGTCGAAGGCTGGAGCGATACAGCGTTCGCCAATGCCGTCGCAGTCGCCCTCGATGATCCTACATCCGTTCCTCGCCTTTTGTTCGCCATCCGCGCAGAGATGCTGATCGGAGAGCAATCGGCGGCCGAGGCCCGTGCGCGCCTGTCAGGGCTGTTGATTGGTCAAGAACTCGTCGCGACAAGGCCCTATTGGGATCAGGAGAACGTGACGCTCATCGGCGCACCCAAATTGTGCGATCTATATTTACAAGCATTTGAGCAGATCGGAATTGCTGGACGAGCAATGGATTCCGAAGCGATGACCGTTGCAGGGCTACTCTTTGCATATCAAATCCAACAGGAAACCCATCATGTCTAGAGAAATCATTGCCATTCTGCGTGGCGTGCAACCAGACGAAGTCCTCGCTATTGGCAAAATGCTGATCGACGCAGGCATCACAACAATCGAAGTTCCGATGAATTCACCCGATGCGCTGGATAGCATCGCGCTGTTGGCGCGCGAATTCGGTGCACAAGCAAACATTGGCGCAGGCACGGTTCTGACAGCGCAAACCGTGCACGAAGTGGCGTCTGTTGGTGGCAAGCTAATCGTCTCGCCTGATACCAACGCCGAAGTAATTGAGGCAACGAAAGCCGCTGGCATGGCGTCTTACCCCGGTGTTCTAACTCCGACGGAATGCTTCACCGCCCTGCGCCATGGCGCGGACGGGTTGAAGTTCTTTCCTGGCTCACTTGTCGGCCCGGACGGCCTCAAAGCCCTATCAGCAGTGCTACCAAAAAGCACGAAAACCTACGCAGTTGGTGGCGCGGGGCCTGATAGCTTCGCAGATTGGCTTGAGGCAGGTGTGACCGGTTTTGGGATCGGTTCTGGTCTGTACAAGGTCGGGTTCAGTGCGAAAGACGTTTCATACCACGCAGATAAGATTGTGGCCGCCTATGATAGTGCTGTTAGAGATCAGTGATGCCCCCACAAACTGATCCGACAAAGTACCGTTAGCTTGTAGTCATCCGACGAAGCCAGTGCTTTAGCGGTGGCGTCGCCTGAGCTGGACGCTGTGAACAACAACATTTCGCTGCGGTTTCAACGGGTCGCAGCGAAAGGGTAGTTAGGGAATGCCCGATTTTGGCCCACTCAATGGCCGCTCTGGTGAAATCCGCCGCTTCGTCAAAAGTGTTCCGCCGCAACTACAAACCAATACTGCGTTAGCAACATGGCTAAACGTCAATGTCGGGAAAGTCCCGCGTTTTTGGAGTTCAAGCGCGGTGCAGCGAAAGGAACATTTCCTTAGACCTGTCGTTCGTAGATCACGCGGCGAAAGTGTCATAAGAGCCCATTGTGTGAATTGGGTTTTCACGCTGCGTGCGCGCGCAGCGAGGGAAATGCTGCGTCAGCGAAAAATTCGGTACTGCCGCGCAGCGGAAAAACCAGCCATTCGCGCAGAGTGCAGCGAGGATCAAAGGTCGAGCTGACAGACTGCTGGACTAAGCCGACTTAAACCCACAGACATCAAATGTGCGCTAGAAACTCTTGTGAAACCAAGTAGCTTAACCCCTAGCGATGCATTTGCCGTTTACGATTTCGGGTGCGCTGCGTCGCGTCTTCTGAACCATCATGATAGGTACCGAACCATTTATCCCAAGGCATTTCGGCATTGCCATAGTTGCACTCGTAATATCGGTGATGCAGTTGGTGAAAGAACGCACCAAGCAGCAGGGCTTGACGATCCTGCGTCCAGATCGCCTCGTATCCTGAATGCGACGAGGCAGCACCCAGCATCAGCCAATAACCCAGAAACAGCATATGTACCGGATGGCTTGGCAGGACGAAAACAATCAGGATCGCGCTGAGATATGCCAAGGCTTCGACGGGGTGCATCGACATGCCAGACCACGGACCGGTATTGACGTTCCGGTGATGCACCGAATGCACGTGTTTGTAGATCGCGGGCTGATGCAAAATGAGATGCACGACGTAAAAATGAAAGCTCTGCCACAACGCAAGCAGCGGAAACAGCAAATGAACCAGACGGGATGCGCGCTAAACGACACGGTGCCGATCAATCCGCTGGCGTAGGACCAGCGCAGGAAACACTCCAGACCGAAGAATGGTCGCACCAAAATCATAGAATAGACATTGTCCCATGTCTGGTAGCCGAATGCGAACAATGCGTTCTTGCGTTTGAAATAGGGGCGTGGGTCGTATTTCAGCAATTTGCCCTGCCCGTCGATTCCATAGAACCAGTGGTGTAGACCTCCGGCAACGATGCCCAGAAATATCCAGTTGCGCAAAAATACCCATGCCACCCAGCCAAAGCCGAGGTAGCTTGCTCTGGCCCTACTGGTTGCAGCCAGAAGGCAACCAGAAACGCCAGCACCAGAAAGATCGAGCGGTCCGAGAACTGTAGCCAGTTTTGCCACACCCATTTCGCCAGAGCGGCAGGATTGGGCGGCCACAGCCAATAGGGTGCGTGCTTGACCGGCAGGTCTGGATGCCAGTGCCATTCACGGCTCATTGGTTCGGTGTCGGTTTTTTTCGTCATCTAGGCTTCACCTTGTTGGCATATGAAGACTATCCTGTGTGAATGTCCGTGCGTCTTATCCAAAAGCGACGTCCAGCACTCTCAGCCGTTCGCCTTCCATAAGCAATCATGCGTCATCAGATGCCTGCGAGACGGCCCTTTGATTGCATTCAATTTTACGCAGTTTCTAAAAAACCAACAGTTTGCGCAACGAACTCGTAAGCCTAGGATTACTGTCTGTCTTGCGAACTGCGATGTGGCTTGTGTTAAAAGCTGCAATCAACCTCAAAGTCTATGGTCATGGGCGGCACACCCATAGAGGGCCGCAAAGTCGTCTTCGATTGTGAACAGACTGGGTGTTCGGTCGCCAAGAATTTCGCAGGGTTGTGCAAAGACATCGATAAGTCGGGCCGTAGCTATGCTTACAACAGCCCGCGCAACACTGCCTGCAAGATAGACGCCACAGGACGGCATGTAGGCCAGCGACAGATCACGCAGCAGCTGTCCAATCAGTGCGGCGTAGTCATCAATGGCGTTCGAAATGGCAGGGTTGCTCGACGTGTTGTAGGACTGGACCGCAGTGGTTCCAAGCAAGGTATCATCGCCGGTCGCCTGCTGGCAAAACAATGTTAAGCCGCGTCCTGAAAACAGTGTTTCGATCGTTGGAAACAGGTCTGGCGAATGACCGATTGCCTTAAGCATGTCAGACACGCCTTTCGGCATAGAAATATGCCCTGCTTCGACAGCGAAGCAATGAACGCTGTTGGGTGTACTCAAAACAGGGCTAACGTTAAATCCCGTCCCGATTCCGACAACCAAAGATTGCCCGTTCTTGGACGCCAACGCGGGACCGTTAAAGATGCGCCGAAACTGCGTTGTGAGCATTGAAGGGACCGCATACCCAAGTGCCGACAAATCGTTGACCAAAACCACGTGCTTACAGCCGAACTGTTGGATCAATTCAGTCCTTAGAATTGTCCACTTCCGGTTTGTCAGCACCGCTTGATCGCCTTGAACCGGCCCCGCAACCGCGATGACCATCTCATCCGGCGGCACGGGCGCGTGTTCTTTGAGGTAGGCCGATACGATATCGTAGAGGTGCGGCCAGTCATCATTGCTGAAATTGCGAACGGATTGCGGGACGATTGCACCGTCTTTGCACAAAGCCAATCGTGCATTCGTCCCGCCAATGTCTGCCACCAAACGCATGCGGTTAATTCAGGCGCAAACCGGTCTCGGGTTCAAAATAGGAGACCTTCCCAAGATCAAACGCCAGACGTTGTACAGTGCCTGCGGCAGCTGTTGTTTCAGCATGCAAGCGCGCGGTCACGTGTTTACCGCCAAGCTGCATCACAGCAAACGTATCGGCGCCTGCGGGCTCAACAATGTCGGAATCAGACAATCCGCTTGTTTGCGTGTCGTCGTGCGGGCAAAGGGCGGTGTCTCCCGATATCTTCCAGGACGCACTCCATAACAAATTCTCGGGCAAGTCGGTATTGCGCTTGTCTGTCAAAACAATCGGACCGGCGTCCTTGCGTGCGATTTCAATCTGCATGCCTTTGCCGTTCGCTTTTGTCTTGGCTGGGATCAGGTTCATCGCAGGGCTGCCCATGAAATCGGCCACAAACAAGTTGGCAGGACGATTGTATATCTCGGCTGGTGTGCCGATTTGCTGAATGATGCCGCCTTTCATGACAACGATCTTGGTCGCCAATGTCATGGCTTCGATCTGATCGTGTGTGACGTAAACCATCGACGCGCCTAGCCGTTGGTGCAGCGCCTTGATTTCTGTGCGCATCTCAACCCGTAGTTTAGCGTCCAAGTTGGAGAGCGGTTCATCAAACAGGAACAACTTTGGATCCCGCACCAAGGCACGGCCCATCGCGACACGCTGGCGCTGACCACCGGACAACTGGCCCGGCTTGCGGTGCAACAGTGGTTCGATCTGCAACTGCGTGGACACATGCTTAAGCTTGGCGTCTTGTGTTGCCTGATCGATGCCGCGCACTTTCATCCCGAAGGTGATGTTCTTGGCGACGGTCATTGTCGGATACAAAGCGTAAGACTGAAACACCATTGCGATGTCGCGGTCTTTTGGGCTGACGTTGGTCATGTTCTGACCACCGATAAACATGTCCCCGCCCGTGATCGGCTCAAGCCCGGCAATACAGTTCAACAGCGTTGACTTACCGCAGCCGGAGGGCCCGACGAGGACCAGAAAGTCCCCTTTTTCGATCGACACATTGATGTCTTTCAGAACTTCGGTTGCGCCGTAGTTCTTGTAGAGGTTTTAACTTCGAGAATAGGTGACATCTGATTTATCCCTTTACAGAACCAGCGGTCAGACCGCGGATGAAATATTTACCAGCAACGACATAGACAAGCAGCGTCGGCAGGGCAGCGATGATCGCAGCGGCCATATCGACATTGTATTCTTTGACGCCAGTGGTTGAGTTTACGATGTTGTTAAGAGCAACCGTCACAGGCTGAGTGCCAGCTTGGCTAAAACTCACTCCGAACAGGAAGTCGTTCCAGATCTGGGTGAATTGCCAGATGACGGACACAACGATGATCGGCAGGCTTAGCGGCAGGAAGATCGACCAGAAGATTCGAAAGAACCCTGCGCCATCGACTTTTGCCGCCTTTGTCAGCTCGGACGGGATGCTGACGTAGTAGTTGCGGAAAAACAGCGTGGTAAAACCAAGGCCATAGATCACGTGGACAAAAATCAAACCCGGAATGGTGCCAGAGATCCCCAATTTGCCCAGCACGATCGCCATTGGCAGCAGCACGACCTGAAACGGGATGAAGCACCCAAACAACAACAATGCAAAAAAGATGTTCGCGCCTTTGAACTTCCATTGCGCCACAACGTAACCATTCAACGCGCCGATGATCGTAGAAATAAGAACGGCAGGAATGGCGATTAGAAGTGAATTCAGGAAATAAGGGCGCACGCCTTCACATTGAATACCCGTACAGGCACCAGACCAAGCCGTGCGCCAAGCATCAAAAGTGACTTCACGTGGCAGTGATACCAGATCGCCCGTGCGGATTTCATCCAAAGACTTCAGCGACGTGGTAATCATCACAAACAGTGGCATGAGATAAAACAGCGCAAAGACACCAAGCAGGATGTAGAGGATAAAGCGCAGAACCAGTTTGGTCGTCGGGCTTTTGGTGCGGGTTGGGGCGTAAGACATATCAGTCATTTTTGGTCCTCAATTCTGAATAGAGGTAAGGGACAACAATCGTGAACACGACAAGCATCATGACCATGGCCGAACTTGCCGCCTGCCCGATGTCACCGCGCGAAAACGCCATGGCATACATGTAGGTGGCCGGAAGATCGGTCGCGTAACCCGGGCCACCGCCAGTAAGCGCGATGACGAGGTCAAAGGCTTTGATCGCGAGGTGGGCCAGCACGATGAACGCGCTGAGGAAAATCGGGGCCATCGACGGAATAATGATCGCGGAATAAACGCGCCAAGTGGGGATGCCATCGACCTGTGCGGCCTTGATTATTTCTTCATCCACAGAGCGAAGCCCGGCAAGGAATAGCGCCATAACGAAGCCGGAGCTTTGCCAAACGGCGGCAAGCACAACGGTGTAGATCGCCATGTCAGGATCAACCAGCCAGTTGAATTCAAAATTGGCGAAACCCCAGCCTTTGACGGTGGCTTCGATGCCAAGTTCAGGGTTCAGGATCCATTTCCATGCGGTGCCTGTGACGATCATCGACAGGGCCATGGGATAAAGATAAATCGTGCGGATCGCGCCTTCGGTGCGGATTTTCTGGTCCAGCAGGATCGCCAGAAGCAGACCCAGAACCATAGCGATCACGATAAATAAAGTGCCAAAGATAGCGAGGTTCACCATCGCGGTCTCAAACCGTGGCGAGTCGGCCAGACGCTCATATTGGATAAAGCTGTCCAGCTCGTAGCGCGGCATCAGACGTGAGCGTGTCAACGACACCCAAGCTGTCCATGCGATAAAACCGTAAACAAACACCATGACGGCGATGAATGACGGTGCCAAAACGATCTTTGGCATGTTGTCTTGCAACCATCTTGTCATGTGAAGTCCCCCTTTGATTGGTGGCCTTGCCCCAGATCGGGGCAAGGCCGGTGTCGTAATCATTAAAAAATGATTACTGGGAGTTGGCGACAGCCTGTGACAACATCTGAACAGCGTCAGCAGACGACATGTCAGAGTTGAAGTGCGCTGTAACAACGTCTGTGATCGCGCCGGACTGTGCACCAAACAGTGCCATGCCGTGCGCGTAAGATGGCATCAATGTGCCGCCCTCGTTCGTAGACGCCATGTCAGCAGCAGAAATCTGCGCGCACTCATCAAAGCCGGACAGATCAACGTCTGTACGGGCTGGGATGGAGCCTTTGTTCATGTTGAACACTTCTTGGAACGTTGGCCCCATGATGAGTTCCGCCAGAAGTTCCTGACCAGCGGCTTTGCCGTCACCTTCAACAGAGAACATCGCAAAGCTGTCTACGTTATAGAGGTAGCCGTCACCCGGAGTGGACGCACATGTGAAATCAACGCCTGGAACTTTTCCAGCAGCGAGGAATTCACCCTTTGCCCAGTCACCCATGATCTGGAAAGCGGCTTCGCCGTTCATGACCATTGCTGTGGCGAGGTTCCAGTCACGACCAGAGAAGTTTGGATCAACATAGCCGCGCATGGTGCGCATCTGATCAAACGCTGCAATCATCGTGTCAGATGTCAGCGCCTCTGGGTCGAGATCTACGAGAGCTGCCTGATAGAACTCAGCGCCACCGAGACCCAAAACAACAGTTTCGAACACAGTCGCGTCCTGCCAAGCCTGACCACCGTGGGCCAGTGGAATGATGCCAGCGGCTTGCAGTTTTTCGGCTGCGGCGTTGAACTCGTCCCAAGTTGTTGGCATCTCGATGCCGTTCGCGGCCAAGATTTCTGTGTTGGCCCAGATCCAGTCAACGCGGTGCACGTTTACTGGCGCCGCACACCAAGTGCCATCGCACTGCATGTGTGCTGCGATGGAAGCTGGAAGCAGGTTTGCCCAATCGTTGGCTTCTGCAACGCTAGAAATGTCAGCCAGAACGCCTTCTGCAAACCATTCCTGAATGGCTGGGCCTTTGATCTGTGCTGCTGTTGGCGCGTTGCCGGACAGAACGCGTGCACGAAGTGCCGTTCCAGCCGCGTCACCGCCGCCGCCAGCAACTGGCATGTCAGTCCATGTGCCGCCGTTTGCAGCGAACTCTTCTTGCAGAACTGCGACCGATTTAGCTTCGCCACCGGATGTCCAGTAGTGCAGAACTTCTGCTTCTGCGTGGCCGTCTGCGGAAGCTGCGCCAGCGGCACAAACTGCAATCGCGGATGCGGTGCTCAATACGTAAGATTTCATTTTGGTTTCCTCCCAAAGAATTGCCCATCACGGGCTTGGTGCGGCGACATTGGTGCGGCGACATAAGCCATGCAACGGCTGACTAACGGCCTTTCGCCCTGATCATGCATTAATCTGGGCAAGCCGTTACAACTTGTTACGCAAGGCTCGATTTTGTTGCACAATGTTACGTAAGGATAGGGTCATCGCTGCTCAAGCGGCTGGCAAAGGGGGAAACAGACATGTCGATTCCACGCATCTTGGTTGTCGATGACGACATTGAAATGCGCGCAATGATGACGCAATTCCTGCAAGAGAACGGTTCTATTGCCCTGCCTGCCGCAAACGAAGCGGAGGTGCGCCGCCACATCGACGGTGGCCGTGTCGATCTGGTGTTACTGGACGTCATGTTAGGCGACGAGAACGGTTTAGAGATTTGCAAGCACCTGCGCCGCGAGCAGGACGTGCCTATCATTATGGTGTCTGCCTTGTCTGCCGATCACCAACGTATGGAGGGGTATGCGGTTGGCGCGGACGACTACATTGCCAAACCGTTTAATCCTGAATTGTTGTTGGCGCGGGTCAAAGCGGTGCTATCGCGCACGCGGCGCTCGGCATCCTTGGTGCACAGACGGAACACCAAAACCTTTCAGTTCCACGGCTGGACCTATGACGCCAAAACCAGTGAGGTTCTTTCCCCAGCAAATGTACAGGTCGCTCTGTCTCATCGTGAAACCGCCTTGTTGCAAGTGTTGCTTGCCAACCCGCACATCCCACTCACGCGAGAAGAAATTGCGGCCAACTTAGATGCTACTGGCGAAAGCCAGTCTTCAAACGAGGCGACAGGTCGCGCGATTGACGTCTTGGTAGGGCGCTTGCGCAACAAGATCGAAACGACCCCAAAGGAACCCCAAATCCTGAAAACCGAACGCGGTGTCGGATATGTTTTCGCAGTGGATGTTGTGGTGTCAGACACGTGAATAACCCTCTAAACAGCCTGCGCATTATAGGTCCCATATTGGTTCTTGCTGCGCTTTTGATGGGCGGGGGCACGGTTTGGATGTGGGGAAAATCCACGTCCGATTGGCGTGCACATGGCACATCGGCCTACGACGCTGGCGTGACTATGTATTACGCAATGCAAAACGGCACTGCACCGCCTGCAGGCATAAGGGTCACACCTCTTAGTACCGCCGATCAGGTCTACGCAACAAACGGATCATTCCGCCAAATTGCGGGTGCTCCGGTGGCGCCGCGGGTCACAATTGTCCCGATCTTGCCTGATGCTGCCAATCAGATCACTGGGGCTTCCGTCACTATGGCGATCCTGTCACCTGATTTAACCTATGGTCTTGCAGATTTGCCGCACCGCGACGGGCAGACAGCGGCAGAGACCATGGGCGCAATCACGCGAAAACTGGCAACTTTCTGTAACGATCCGTTTGTCGTGGCCCACATGGGTGATTCCGATTGGGTTGAAATAGAAGGCAACGCAATTTGGGGGGTGCGCCGCTGCCCCCCCTGATCGTCGCATCCTCGCAGCGCTCTTGGCGGTGGTCGCAACCGGTATTCTCATGACCGTCGCATTGAATTTGCCGGTATCCTTCCTGTCCTTCGCTGGACAGCTAAGAAACCGCCGTCGCGTCGGCGGCCCCGCCCGCTATGACCCAACTGGCCTACAAGAACTGCAAGAAATCATAGCAGCCGTTAACAGTTATCTGGAAATTGAACGCGAGCAGTTGGCTGGCCGCGCCGCCGTCTTATCAGGAGTGAGCCACGACCTTGGCACACCCGCCACACGGCTGCGCTTGCGCGCCGCGTTGATCCAAGACGCGGACTTGCGCCAAAAATTTGAAACCGACATCGACAGCATGACCGGCATCATCGAAAGCGTGCTGACCTATACCCATGTCGAAATGGGTGCCGAAGAACCCCGAAATCTATCGTTGACGTCGCTGTTGGATGCCATCGTCGCCAATTACCAAGACGTGGGCCGACCTGTGACATTGCGCAAAGCCAAAGACGTCGTTGTAAAGGGTGGGAAATCTATTTTCATGTCACGACAAGGCTACGGCGTGGTGTCCAACAATCGTGACACTGTGGTTCATGCCCGTCCCGTATCGCTTGAACGGGCCATCACAAACTTGATCGAAAACGCTCTAAAATACGGCCGCCGCGCTACGGTATCGCTGGAGGCAAACGCGCAGTCCGCAACGATCATCATCGAAGATGAAGGCTCTGAAAGTTCCGCTGCCGAGATTGAAAAACTCTTGGCCCCGTTTCAACGTGGTGAAAACACCACAACGATAGATGGCCACGGGCTTGGCCTAACAATAGTAGCGACAATTGCAAAATTGCATGGTGGCCAGCTGACGTTCGAAGATTCCGCAACGGGCGTGACAGCGCGGCTGGCTATTCAGAGATCTTAAGACACGGACCAAACAATAGACAGACACATCGTTTAGATCTGCAAAGTCTCAGCTGGCCAGAAGCGAGTTTTTCATTGCCGACAGCCGCCGGAATGGTCGGAGTTTATCATAAGGTTGTTACAACTCTCAAAAGGATGGTTCGTGCGGTCAGTAGATCATCGAGCCATCCGAAGCAGCGCAACCCTACAATGTTCGGTTTGGCAAAGTCGCAATTGGATTCAATTTTTATTATCAAAAGCCGCTGAAAGCCGAGAGCCGACATTGCATCCGTTGGCATGATCAGCGTCACGTTGGTTCCAGCATTGCGCAACTGAAGTAAAATTTGGATTTGGCCTATAAGATCTAGATTGAACGGCCGCTTTGGAGACCCGTGCCGCTTGGCGGTGACAAGTATACCGCACGCGCGAGTAAATGCTGCGTCTGCGAAGTGGGAAAAACGAATGTCGGGAAAGTCCGCTTTGTTGTCCTTCAAATCTGGTGCGGCGAACGACTGGTTCAGTGATCTACGCGCGTTCAATGGTTGCGTTACGCCTTACCCATCTCAGCCAGAAGCCCCTTCCCCCTGCTTCAACCAGCTTTCCAGCCCGTCCAAATCATCCACCACTGTATCGAGTCGATCTCTATCGCCTCCGTCGCGTTCCTCAATTTGCATCTCAAACTGGTCGGCAAAGCTCATTTCCATTTGCCGCTCCTCCTCTTCAACAACGGCTTGAACAGCTTTTGAGCTTTTCTTGGTGGGCGGCACAGATTTACCTGAGCTGATCTCTTTTGAGCCAAATAGACGCTCATCATGCGCATTAGGCTTCGCACTCGTTCCAGCTTGGCTCGGGCCCCGCTTTGACCCGCAAGAATCTGGCCCGTGCGCCTTACCGCCACCTCCGCCCATCACCGGAAACGGCAACTCACCCTTTTGCGCACCATGAATCGCCGCAAACAGCCGATCATCAAAATACTGGATCCGTTTCGCCCGCACTGGCATCTGCGCATCAACGACCATGATAATTTCATCGAGCGGTAATCGGCGCGCTTCATCTTCGGGCAAGAGAGAAGTTTCTTCCGTCCGCGTGGACTGACTGCGTCCTTCGAACGGATTCTTGCCAATGGACCGCGACCGCGTGATGACCGTCTTCGTGGTCTTGCCCACGGCCTTGCTCAGCTCCTCAATGGTCTTTTCATCTGAGGGGGTGAGGTAGAGCTTTACGCCTGCGTTGCCCTGCAACGCGCGGCGGGTGTTTTCACCATAGATTTCATCGAGAGCGGGAATGGTTTGGGTCACCACCGCCAAGTGGCCGCGATAGGTGCGCAGGGTTTCTATGCTCTCGACCACAATGGGCATTTTGCCAAGGCGGTTGAACTCATCGAGCATGATCATCACAGGCCAAGGCTCATCTTTGCCCGGTTCCTTCTCTTGCATCGCCGAGAGAAGATCTGAGAAAAACAACCGGATCAGTGGCGCAAGCGGCTTTACCATCAGAGGCTGGACAACCAGATAGACCGTGAAGGGCTTCTTTCGGATCGTGCGGAAATCAAAGTCGGAAACCTGCGTCGCCTCGTCAATCGCGGGGTTTTGCCATTGATCCAGGCCTGACGTCATCAGAAGCGAGACATAGGAGGTCAGCGTGTCGTTGTTGGTGGACGCCAGTCGCGTAAAGATCAACTTCGCGGCTTTGTTGTCGATTTCGTGGCTCCGCGCCACATATTCTTTTTGCTTGTTACCCCCCGAGGCCGCGATCCGGTAGATCTCGCCCAAGCTCGGCTTTTTACGCTGGAAGGCCAACAAGCCTGCGGCCACGAACAGATCAATACCGCCCTTCAAAAGCCCTTGTACGCGATCATTGTCACTTTGCAGAAACAAGGTCGCCAGTAGCTGCAATTCCATTTGCTGCCGCGCGGTGTCTTCGAGCTCATAGATGCGCAAAAGCGGATTATAGCGATGGGTACGCTTGCCTTCCCAGTCCGTGGGCGCAAAACGGTAGACCTTGTCGCCTTGGGCGGCACGGTGACGCGCCGTCGCCTCGAAACACTCGCCCTTCACATCGAGCGTCACAGCCGAGCCCTGCCACGTCAGCAGGTTCGGGATCACAAAGCCTGTGGTTTTACCGCGCCCCGTTGGTGCCACGATCAGGGCATGGGGAAAGACCTTCGAGGTGATGTAGCGGGCGCGGGATTTCGGACCGCCCAATTTGCCCAGAATAAACCCGGTTCCCGGCTTGCCAAAGAACCCGTTGGCGTTCATCTCGCCGCGCTTTTGCCAATGGGTCTGACCAAAGCGCGTAAGGGCGGACCCAGACATGGCAAGGCTCATCATCAGCCCGGCGACGGCAGCACCGCCGATGATCAGGTTGATCAGTTGGAAATCATCAGGCCGTCTATCTCTGATCCAGAGGTAATTCTGCGCGATATATCCAAAATCGATATCGGCGCTGAACCCAAGTGCCTTGAAGGTCAGCACAGCCGAGGCAATGGTGTAGCCCATCGCACCCGCCACCAAAGTGACCAGAACTACCCCGATAGCAATCCAAGCCTTGCCCATGGATCCACTCAATGGACCTGGCCCCGCTCTGTCTCGCCGTCCACGTCCGCCGCGCGGTGTCTCTCGACTTCGACGTCTGCCAGCTCATCGACAACCTGTCGCAACGCCTCCGAGTTTGCCGTTGCCGCATCCGATTGCAAATAGACCTTTGCGGCATAGAGACGGTCGAGACGATCTTCGATGATGTTTTCCAAAGCATCGCTGTCGCCATCGTTCAGGCGATCCAGCTGCGCCGTGTCCAAAACCCGCGCCATCTCAGTGCGGAAGGCCTCGCGTTCGGTTTCGGTCTCAAAGGGCGACGACAATTCCCCTGCTCGTTCATGGGCGAGAACACGGGACAGTTCAGGCGTATCAATCGTAGTTGTCTCGCGCAACGTAAGATTTTCCTCCCGTTCCGCGCCGCGCGCTTCATAGACGCGCTCGTAGGTGTCGCCGAGACCCTCCGCCAGCTGCTCGGGCATATCGGGATATCGCGTCTGTAGATCGCGCGCGACGGACACGGAGATTGGTGTGCTGCTGTGTGCGCCCAAACGCGCCGCTTCGACCTCACTGATAACCCGGTCTGCAGCGGCCTGATCTACGATCACCGCCCTGCCGTCCTCGCTCATGCGGATGACATCGCTCGGGCGCGAAATCAGCTCTGGATGGTCGCGCAGATAGTTCCGCTGTTCGTCTTCCAAACGCTCTACGGCACGGCTTTCGATCACGGCCTCATCAAGATTCTCAATCGGGGCCTCAATCCGAGTCTCGACGCGAACGGCATTGGCAGCGGTTTCGATCTGCTCTTGCGTGACATGCGCCTGCACCTCACGGGCTTCTTCAATGACCCCGTCACGGCGCAGCACACCTTCCCGCTCCAGCATGGTCCCGAGCTGCACATGTACATCATTAAGAATATTCCGTGCCTGTTCCAAATCCGCGCGGCGCTCAAGGTTCAGTTCCTTCGCCTCGGCCACCTTGGACAGATCATCCGCAATCCATTGATGTTCCAGAGCCGCGTTCTGCGCCCCTGTCTCTATCCGAGCCACGACCTCGGATGTGCTGATCCCCGTGCCGCGCAGGGCCGCATCAATGCGGGCGCGCACCCGTGGCTCAGACAGACGCTCCAGCTGGCTTTGCTGAATATTGGCCTCAGAATAGACCCCGCCTTCTGACGGGACCTCCGAGAGGGAATTCGACCGAAGCCCGAGCGGCTGCATATGCTGCACCCGCGCTTGAATTGCGTTGAGGGTTTTCTCCAGCGCGGGCCGCTCCGCATCCGGCTTTGCTGCGATCAGGTCTGTGATGTTGGCGACCTTTTCCGCGTAACGGCTGCGCAGCTCCTCGAACGTTTCATCTTCGGCCATGTAAATGCCTCCTGCGGTTTCAACGTGACCACCCTTCGCCAAAACCTCGCCCGCACGGAACAGCACTTCGGCAATATCCTCGCGGTTCTCAGAGGACGCCTCGGCAGCCAGCGAGTGGAACATGATTTTGGTGTTTGCGATCTCGGCAAGCGTGCGGGTCAGGTCTTTACCCACCCGTTCGCGCTCCATTGGCGTCCTGCCTTCTTCCTTGGCGGCATAAACCTCGCGGGTGCGGGGAGGGTAATGTACCTCGCCGCGATCAACCCGCCGCGTGGCTTCCAGCCGCACGCCATACTTTTCCGCTTCCTCGACCATCGCCAACCGGAAGTCGTCATAGTTGAACCGATGATTGCGCGCCAAATAGAAAAACTCGCCCTCTTGAGAGCGGCGGTTCAATACGAGATGCGCATGCGGGTGATCGCGGTCCTCATGCACCGCGATGATGTAATCGAAATGCCCCTCATCGTTCTGGAAGAACCGCTCGGCCACATCCGTGGCGATGTCGCGCACATCCTCTCCGCGCGTATCCATAGGAAACGACATCAGCAGATGTGTGGTCTGCCCAAGCTTGGGTTTGAAACCGGCGCTCCACCGCTTGGCAAAGCGCTCTGTCAGGTCTTTGATTTCGCCGCGCTCAAGCTTGGATTTGCCATCCAGGAACCCGCTGCTGTCGACGATATGGGTGGACTTCGTCGTCAGGTATTCGAGCTGGTTTGCGAGCTGGGATTTGTTCTGCGTCCCACCCCCCCGGATCGCCTTGAACACAGCTGCCCGATGTCCTGCCGCAGCGCGCACCATCTGCTTTTGCTTGGCCACATACAGCCCCTGCATCGAGCCTCGGATCCGGCTCCACCCATCGCGGAACACCTCACCCGTAACAGCATCAACCGCAGCGGCGGCCCGTGTCGCATCATTCAGCCGCATGCGCAAACTCCCTCAGAGCGGCTGTCGCCTCCAGCTGCATCGCATCGCGGCGGCGGCGCACAAGCAGGTCAATCTCGTCTGCACTGTCGAGGATAAACCGCGCTAACCCGCGCATCTGCGCAAGCCGCAATTCTGAGAACTCAGCACCAGTTCCCTGCCCCGCCCGATTGGCCTTTTGCATCTGCTTGGCAATCTGGGCGACACCGTTTCCAACGTCATTCAAAGAGGCGCGATAGCGCGCCATCTCTGCCGCCAACGATGTGTCCGCCACAAAGGTGCCACCTGCCGCTTGCATCAATCGGCGCAGCCCTTCCGAGCGCGTCTCTATCCCTGCTGACGCAAGCACCCCATCGAACGCCTTCATCTCCTCAGAGGTTACTTTTACACTCACCGCCAAGACCGGCACGGCGGTATCGCGCTGGCGCTCTGCGTCACTCTTCACCGCGTATTGCACTGCCCGCGGCGTCACCCCGAACCGCTCCGCAAGCACGGACGTGGGCACTCCTTCAGCAGCTTCACGCACGATCTCCATGCGTTGCGCATCCGTGAGACGTTTCGAGCGAGACATGCGAAGAAAGACCCCCTATTTCCTGCCACCTTCATACAAGGCTGCACCCAACATACGAAACTATATCAACCTGTCAATAATATACTTATGTTGATTAGGTTCTTAGCAGCCTTGTATTCCGCTTCTCGCCGAGCACCACAGGTGCGAGGCCGCGGACCGCGGGGCCGCCAGTGAGAACGTCAGCCACTGTTCGGCTGTCTCATAATATTGAGAATTCCACGCGACGCAGAACTCGTCCTGGGCAGTGTGCTACGTTGTCTCGGAATGTATCCTAAGCGATGCCATTCTGGATCAGCCATTTGGCGGCGACCAGATAGCCAACGGGAAAGGCGTTGGGTGCTCTGTGTAGCTTTCCTGTATTTTCAGTGTTCATGACGCCTAAATCAGTCGATTTTCAAAGTGAGGCATCTGAACCAAAGACCATGGTTCGACATCGGCACTAGCCTAGCTCAACACCTACCAGGTCGTCAGGTGTCAGGCGGTACCTAATAACATTGCCCTCGTGAAGGCCGCTTAACTGCTGCCCAACATAGTCAACGACAGCGGCCCTGTCTGCTTCAGGGATGCCGTCTTGGGCCGCCATCTCCAAAACCTCATCAGGGCGAAAGGCCTTGAACACCAGAACGCACCGTCGCACCGCCGTACGCACAAAATCCCGGTAGGCCAGTGCAGCTTTTTCAGGTTGCTCTACCTCAGCCCGCAAGATCCGATATTTCTCAGCCGAAGCTAAATAGGACTCGACATAAACGTCGCGAAGGAGAGCAATGTTGTTCAGCTCGTAAACGCCGATCAGACCGTCAATGTAATCGCCGTCATTCATCGTGGTGAAGGACATGGGCGCAAGATCAGACTTCAGGAGCGGGATGTTGGAAGCCACACGAGAGGTCCGCTTGTTCACATCGGCGAATGCCTGCAGATAAGGAATGTGAACCAAGAGGAAGAAAGACTGTTCAAATGGATCTGCAATCTGCGCAGCTTTCGCGGCCACGATATCAAACTCTTCTGCAATCGCCACTGCATCATCTAGTGGCTGGTAGCTTGAATGGGATATGCCAACAGCCATGGTTCGGGGGCGACCCGACATTGCAGGATCGGCCAGCAGACCGTCAGACAGGAGCGCGTGTATGGCGAACAAGTCAGCGCGGCCAAGCCCAATTTCATCGAGATTGTCGACAACGTACTGGATGGCTTCTTTGTGGTTCAGGATCATCAAAGCTTCTTTGCGATCCTTGCCCGCAACTTCTTCACCAAAGCGGATCAACCGTTCTGTCTGCAAGATGTCATAGGTGTTCCCTTCCATGCGCGAAGAGGCCCAACTGAGATCGACAAGGAGCTGCTCGAGAATACGGCGCGCATAGGTCCCGGCCGGCATCCCTCTGCCCCGCGGCTGACCAGCCTCCAGAAGCCGTTTTCTGTCAGTCTCCGGCAAATACCAGGTTTTCCCCGGCACATAGGCATCAAGGAATTTTTTGTGGTAAAAGACCGGCGGGCGCTGATTGTAGGGAGTTGTTAAATGCGCGCGCACCACCGCAGCGCCGGCGATGGCATAACTGGTCGCACGCCCCTTCCCCGAGACTTCCAAACGCCCGCTCTCGACAAGGCGCTTCAGAGAGCGCCAAACGGTTGTATCTCCGGCATTCGGAGCCACGCCTTTTCGGATTGCCTCACGACCCGCATTTGGGTGCGCAGTGATGAAATCCAAAACAGCTTGGTCTGTGAGGGCCATGAAACGAAAACCTGAGAAAGTGAAACGATTAGCGTCAGCAATATATAGGTATTGCGTACTCATCAAGCTTTCGTTTCACTCAATATGAAACGATTAAGGGGCTTGGAAGCAGTAGAGCGGCAAAATCTGCCGCATGAAACGATTAAGCCATTGAGACCGAACAGCTATTACTGAGTGTAGATGTATCGGACCAGCAAAAATGAAACGCAAATTGCTCAAATTTCGAAGGCAATAGTACAAACACTAGAATGAAATCATGCAACCGGTGCTATTTTGACCTCGGTTTCTTCAGGAGCGTACGCCAATCAAGGCTCTTACTCGCAAGGTCCTGGGACAATTTGAACGCGTAGCCACGGTGATTGCTGATCGTCTCAGTGCGTTCCAACAGATATCCTAAGATCATGAAACTGAGCGCAGGACCAAGGTCCTTTATTGAGAACCAGGTGTTCCCAAGGTTGAGATATCCGGCAAGATCATCCATTAAGCGGCGGCAGTCTTCCTGGTTTTTAGCAAATCTTAGTTCAGCGCAGAGCCTTGGGTAGGCGCGCTCCATCTCCTCTTGGCCAACTTCAATTTGAAAAGAAGTTTCTTCTTTAACATACTGAGTCTTGGAAGTTTCTTTGTGCCCCTCAATTTCGGGGGCAGTGGCCCTCAAATCATCTGGTTCTGCAGAGCTTATCTTCGAGATT
This sequence comes from Sulfitobacter sp. SK012, assembly GCF_003352085.1. Taxonomy (NCBI): domain Bacteria; kingdom Pseudomonadati; phylum Pseudomonadota; class Alphaproteobacteria; order Rhodobacterales; family Roseobacteraceae; genus Sulfitobacter; species Sulfitobacter sp. SK012. Next base: position 1,774 of record NZ_CP025807.1, on the reverse strand, counting down.
TCCACAGTGATTTCAACCAGAAGATCGCTCAAAGCTTGCTTGTTTGGCTGGCGTCTCAATAGATTGCGTGCCTTTGAGAGCAAGCCTTCGTCCCAATTGGCGGGCATGAGATGTGCTTTGAGGTTGCTCAGAGCTGCTGAGCACATGTCTCTGAGCCGTCCCAGTTCGTTTTGATGGTCCTGGTGGTTTTGCGCCATGCGCAGGAACTCAGGGTAACGCTCTGCGAGGGGCAAGAGTGACAGGCCTGTTGCAAGGACAATGCTGCCCTGCCGGTCTCGGCGTGCCCACCGTTTGCCATTGCCGCTCGATCGCCGCGTCAGCAGGCCCAAGGACACCAGCTTTGCAATGTGGCGCTCAACGGTTTGGATGCTGACATGGGCGCGCTTTGCGAGAGAGGCATTTGATGCAAAGCAAATATGCCCGTCGTCGCGCATGGCATCGACTTGATCCACACGTAGGAAAGAGATCATCGCTCTGAGAAGAGAGATGGACGTGCCTTTCAAGCCGAGCGGTTCCCGGATGTCTTCGATTACCTTGAGGAGTTGCCATTTACCTTGGGCAATACCTCCCTGCCCCGTCGCTTTGCGCGACGAGCGTGCTCCAGCAGGAGCCATTCCTTGAATTGTTCTCATAATTTGCCTGCAGGCAAAGATTTCCCGTTCGCCCAAGAGCGTTTTTTATTGCTTAGCGATTCGGTGGCTGCTACGATTCAGGTGTCTAATCTGAGAAGCGTAGAAATACGTTCAGCCCTCGAAGCTTCGGTTTCGGGGGTTTCTCTTTGCTTACGTCCTCCTTTGTTGCTCTAGCCTCTGGTGTCATCCACAGGGTTTACAGCTGTAAACTCCTGGTAGGATTTCCTGATGATGTCTTCGAGCTCACGGTCGAGCCACTCAGCAAAAGCTGCGTTCTCCCCTGCCCGTTTGATAGACATCGCGATTGTTGCGCGTCCCGATTTGATTGTGACGCCCGGGACCGGTGTTGCCTCCCTGCCCTCGCTTGGACGCGCTCCACGCCGTGTAATCTCTCTCATAAGCTGCTCAAGGCGGTCATCTGACGACAGCTCGGCGCTCAACTTTGACAGGATTGCGAAGGACGATGATGCATTGACCTTCTTGGATGCGAAGGCTTCGGCCAAAGCGGTCCACTTCGGGCGGCCCGACTTTGGAGCGGCTCCAATTTGATCGCCAACATCGTCGGGAATATTGTCGGTAACCTTGGTCAGGTGTGAAAGCCCAGACGCGGACAGGCTCAGAACCTGGCGGACGGTTTTGGTGTTATGGCCTGCCGCCTGAATAACCGCGGCAAACCGTGCCTTCTCGTAGAACGACAAGTTGCGACGAGCGGCATTCTCAAGGCCTTTGGCGAGAAGGGCCGTGGCGTCATCGAGATCTTGCACGTTGGCGCGGACTTTCAGGCCAAGGTCTCGGCAGGCGCGCAGGCGTCTGCGGCCATAGATGATTTCAAACCGGCCCTCGGTCCCTGCCCTGCGGACCAAAATGGGAACCTGTTGGCCGCCGTCTTTGATGCTGGATTTCAAGGTTTCAAAGCCGTCTCCGTCGTCTTCGGAGTTTACAGCTGTAAACCCGTCAAGGCGGTCTTTCGGTCCCCAGTCGTCAATGAGGGCTGGATCTAGTTCGCGAATGGCTGACAGCGATCCTTGCAATGCGCCTAAGGCGGGTGCTGTGGTCTTTGTAGTTCGATCCTTGGGCTGAGGGCTGGAATTGGCAATTGTTTTGGCAATTCCGCTTAAATCCTGAAGTGATTTACGTGCCAT